>JAQBNY010000001.1 GCA_028288315.1 Mucilaginibacter sp. | reverse complement strand
ATGGATTTCAACAATATCAGCGTTGGCTTAAATTATAGTATGTCTACCTCGCAAAGCATCTATTATCAACCTAAAACAATTGAACTATCTTTAATATATAGACATAAAAACTTAAACCAATCATTATTATGTCCACGTTTCTAAAGCTTACTTGCAAAACTTTTGCAGCCGTTATAATCGTTTTTTTCATTTCTGCCACTTTTGTACATGCCCAGTGTACAGTTAGCAAAGCAGAAAAAAACGGCATCATTACATTCAAAACAGCCGAAAGCTACCAATATGTAAGAATGAAAAATCGTTACAATGGAATAGCAATACAAATTATTGCCAAAAGCAAATCAGGTGATGTAAATTATACAGTATCATTTAAGTACACAGGTGGCCTATCCTCACCAAAACCTGTAAGTATGAATTTCGGATTTGATAATGAGCAAAAGCTTAACACCAAGATAAAACTTATTAAGGTTCAAAAAACCGACAATGCAAATCTTGTTACCAGGTACTATGAGGCTTATCCAACTCCAAATGAAATAGAACAGTTAAAACAGGACCCACTTAAATATTTTGAATTTATTTTTACAAAGAGTACCCCTGTAAGCATTAATGTAAATGATCCTGCTGTTATGCAAACACAAATAAATTGCTTACAACTCGAGGTTAAATAAGCCGGGCGAAAAATTTTTATACGTACATGACCAATTGTGGGACGCTTTTTGCTATTCTTGCCTAAGCAAATTTTAATAAATGATTAAAGACCTTCCCGCTAACATAGTAAAAGACATAGCCGTTGCTGTTGCTTTGGAGAGTGAAAACATTGAAAGCAAGACATGGTATGTATATCTTATTAACCTTAAAAAGGTGCCGCTTGAAAACGTGCTTATTACCTCAAAAGGCTATGGCGAAAAAGACGGTGAACCGGTAAAAACGTCTACCCTGCGCCATGCATTCCCGTTAGTAGAGCCCAATAGTTTTAAGCTGATAGAACCTATTGACGAGCAAACTTTCGGGCTGAATAACGAGTACTGGTTAAGCTACTACATTGGCCGTGAGATATTTGATAAGAAATTTATATTTCTACCGGAAAGCATTGTTGATGATAACTTTATAAAGCTGCCGGTTATCAATAAACCAGGTGTTATGATTCGTTAATTGTTTAGGTCATGCATTAGGTGCATGGATTCTTTCAGGTTAAAATATAACGTTTTATATACTTCAAATATCTTAGCATAAACTTGGTGGTTTGCCATATCAGGCGCTATCACTACTCTATTCTTCGCTTCCTTTACATGTATAGGCTCAATATCCATTTGCAAGGCCTGCATTGCTAAATATATAGCCCCAATTGCCGATGAATCATCGGTTTGCTGCAATACCAGCTTTTTGCCTGTAATATCTGCCAGCAGCTGTACCCATACCGGTGAGGATATAAAACCTCCGCTTACCACTATCTCTTCAATTTGCTGTGAAGAATTCTCTACCGCTTTTAAAACGTCATTTAGCGCAAAGCAAATACCCTCTAAGGCTGCTCGTAAAAAATGCTGTTGCTGGTGCTTAGGATTAATATTCAAAAACGCGCCCGAGCTTTTTGAATCCCACACCGGAGCGCGCTCGGCATACAGGTAAGGTAAAAATATCAGACCATTGCTACCAGGACTTACAGTTTTAATATCATTGAATAAGGCGTTGTAAGTTTCGTTGGTAATGTTGGTTAGCTTTAAAAAACTTTTCAGGAGCCAGTCTACCGTGGCGCCGCCATTGTTTACTGCTCCGCCACAAATAAATGTTTTTTTGTCAAGCAAGTAATTGAATGTCATTGCCTTATAATTATAAATCGGGGCGTTGCTACCTACCCTTACGGCGCCACTTGTACCAATTGTTAAGGCAGCAATTCCCGGCCTCACGGCGTTACCTCCAAGGTTGGCGCAGCACCCGTCACTGGCCCCAATTACAAAATGAATTTTTTTGGAAATACCCGGCAACAATTTGTTAAAATCCGTCAAAAAACGATAAGTTTCCGTATCCACTGGGTTGGATAGTTTCTCGCTGTTTAAACCGGCCATTGCTAACGATTTATCGTACCAGCTAAGAGCTAATATGTCAAATAATCCGGTAGCCGAAGCGATGGAATAATCCACTTCAAACACACCAAAAAGCTTGTACCATATGTACTCTTTTATAGATATGAATTTATAAGCCTTATTGAATAATTCGGGGCAATTTTCTCGCAGCCATACAAGCTTACATAATGGCGACATGGCATATATTGCTGTACCTGTGTGCCGATAAATATCCTCGCCTTGTGTAGAAACCCGGATGCTTTCTGCAATGTCCCCGCTTCTTGAATCGGCCCACAAAATAGCATCAGAAAGGGCGGCACCATCTTTATCTACCGGCATAATACTGTGCATAGCTGCGCTAAAGCTTATTGCAACAGGTTCACCGCCTAACTTTGATGTAATATCATTTATACATGAAACGAATGCCTGCCATATAAGATATGGGTTTTGCTCACTGTAGCCCGGTTGGGGATTGCTGGTTACATAGTGATACTGGGCCGTAGAAAGGGTATTACCTTCGGTATCAACCGCCACAGCTTTAGTGCTGCCAGTACCCAGATCTATCCCCACAAAATATTTTTGCATAACCGGAACTTAATTAAAAATTTGCTATGTAAACTTTAGCCAAACGAATATATTGGATAAAAATACACAATGCCATTATTTGTTAATATTTATGATTCTAAATCACACAGAAAAAAAAAAGCTTCCTAATTGTTAAGGAAGCTTTTTTTATTTAGAGGTACTGTCTGTAATTAAATTACTATTTCTCATAAAGCTCCAACGGCAAACCATCCGGATCGGTAAAGAAGGTAAAGCGTCTGCCTGTTGTTTCATCAATCCTGATGGGTTCGGTAACCACATCAAGCTCATTTAAATGAAATACAGCTTCGTCAATATTATCTACTTCAAAAGCCAGGTGCCTTAAGCCGGCAGCTTCCGGGCGCGATGGCCTTGGTGCTGGGTCTGGAAAAGAGAATAGCTCTATCTGATATTGGCCCCCTACTTCCAGATCAAGTTTATAAGAATCACGTTCTGTACGAAATATTTCGCGGATAACATTAAAGCCTAATATCTCCACATAAAACCGCTTAGATAGTTCGTAATTTGAACAGATTATAGCGATATGGTGGATTTTATTAAGCTTGAGCATTTATTCGCCTAAAATTACGTGCAGTACGTTATCGTTCACCATTTTAATGTCGATGATGTTACCAAATAGCTCTTCATCAATATTGGTATTACCAATTCCATTAACAGCGCCTAAAAGACTAAACTCCACTTCGCTGGTAGCCATCATCTCTATAAAGCGTTCCTGATCGTCTGGTGCAACACTTACCACTACCCGGCCTTGTGCCTCGCCAAACAAAAATGCGTCTTTACGGATGCTGCTATCGGTTTCTATATCAAAGCCCAGGCTGTTTGGCATAGCCGATTCAACCAACGCAATATACAAACCACCATCGGCCACATCATGGGCAGACTGGATAACTTTATGTTTTATCAGTTCTTTAACCACCTGGTGCATATCATATTCCTTATCTATATCAAAATAAGGTGCAGGTGCGCTCAATATTTTATGGTATGATGCCAAATATTGTGAAGATGCAATATCATTAACAGATTCACCAATAAGGTAAATCAGATCGCCTGGTTGTTTAAAGTCTGATGTCATGATGTTGCTCACATCATCCATCACGCCCAGCATACCGATAGTTGGTGTTGGGAAAACCGGACCTTCATCAGACGATTGATTGTAAAAGCTTACGTTACCACCGGTTACCGGGGTTTCAAACTTAGTACAAGCTTCGCTCATACCTTTTATGGCGCCCACAAACTGCCAGTAAA
>JAQBNY010000272.1 GCA_028288315.1 Mucilaginibacter sp. | reverse complement strand
TGTTGATATGATTTTGGTGTTCCGCCATAAAGGGGTACTTACCAAGGTTAAAAACGGCGATTTTACAATTGGCGGTGATATTTCTGCCGCAGCCGGACCAGTTGGCCGCAGCTCAACAGCCAGCACTGACTATAAATTAGAGGCCGAAGTTTATTCTTACTCCCGCAGCAAAGGCTTGTTTGCCGGCATCAGTATACATGGGTCAAACCTGTCTATAAATAAAAGTGCCAATGCAGCATTTTACGGCTCAAATGTACCATCAAGCCAAATCTTTGAAACATCTAAAAGTACATCGCCAGCGGTTACTGAACTAAAGACTACGCTGAATAGCTTATAAAGCTCGTTAAAATAAAAAGTCCCCAAAGCAGTACTGTTCGGGGACTTTTTATTTAAGCTTCCTTGCTTATCCTTTCTCAAACACCCGCTTCACTAACATTCCTGATAATGCCGACATTCCTCCTGCCAAGCCGCCAACAAAAGCGGTTACAGCCAACAGTAATAACCAGTTTGGTAAATGGAACAAGTGTGCCACACGTGTGGCCAGTATATGGTTGTTGGGGAAACTTTTTAACAGCGCCAATGCTATCCATGCCAGTGCCAAACCTGCAAAACCCGACCAAAAGGTTTGACCAGATGTTGTGCCAAAATATAATGCTGCAACAAAAGCCAGGACGCAAGCTGCCCACCATGGTAAAAAATAGCCGCTAACAAATGCTAAAAATAAAATAAGGGGAAATAACATAGGCTATTTACTTAATGTTAATGTTGTTTTTATACGTGGTGATTTTTCGGTTGCCGAGTACAGGAACAGTAGCTCTTTTAGCTTACCATCCTTCCAGGTTTGCAGCATATCATCATAAAAAAAGCTGCCGGGATTACCCGATTGTCCGCCGGGTAAAATGCCGTAGCCCTTGGTTTGCAGGCCCATTTGCACTACCATACGCCATGAAGGGCCATGCCCGTCTGCAAGCGCGTTTACGGTTGAGCTTATACCCCCGCTTTCAAAATTACCTGAACCAAAGCCCTCCAGGCTAGCTAAGTGCCTAACCTCAAACGGCTTTACCTTACCCCAGGCCCAGCCTGCTCCAAGCTTGCCATGTTCGCGGGTTAGTTCATCAAGTGCTACAATGAATGACCGGCTCAATATATCTGCCGCGGTTTCTTTTACTGGTGTGCGTTTATCATCAAACCAAACAGAATTTGGCTCTTTTATCAGCAATTCTTCCGTCTTGTCCATACTTGGATAGTTTAACAAGGTCTTTTCGTCACCAAAGCTATCAATCCAGGTGAGCCTGTAAAAACGATTGCTCCACGTATTGAAAATACTGGCACCAATCGAATTAGTGGTGTAATCTTTATTCCACTTTTTTAATTCTCTTAAGGCTGCTAATTGCGTATCATCCAGCTTACTGGCATCCAGGTTCTTTAACATGGCCGGTAGCATATCCTGCGCGCGGATGCTGTAGCTATCGGTTTGTAAAATACGCATACTATCAATAGTAGCCTTTTGCATGGCACCCAACCGGTCGTTTATACGTTTACCACGTTCATATGGCGCAAACTGCCAGCTAATATAATATGGGTAAGTTGGGTCTGTTGATGATTGGTTGGCCGAACTTACAAAACCACGCGGCGGATTTTTAACCGTTGGGTTGTGCTCAAAAGGTATAAAGCCGTGCCAGTCGTTAGCCGGGTTGCTACCATCCAGAATAAATTTGCCCTGATCTTTATATTTTAAAGGCAATTTTCCGTTTGGCGTAATGGCTATATCATTATCTGTGGATGCGAAAACAAAATTTTGTGCCGGTGCCGAAAAGTATTTAAGAGCTTCGCGATAATCGGCATAGTTCTTACCACGATTCAGCAGGTAAAAAGTCTTAAACTCGTCAGATTCATCATGAGCCACCCAGCGCAAGGCATTACCAATTGGAACATTTTCTCTCCCTCCTTTAGCAATACCCGCATTATCATAAACCACAGGGCCATGAACAGTATATAAAACGGTATCAATTATATCTTTTTGTCCGCGAACCTTAATAACCTCTACACGTTTAGTCACTTTATTCCATTTGTTGTTGTACCAGTACTCGTTCTTGCTGTTGTTCTTAAATTTTATTTGATACCAGTCCAGTATATCGGCATCAACATTGGTTACACCCCAGCTAATTTTTTGGTTATAGCCAATAATAATGCAAGGCGCACCCGGCAAGCTTACTCCATAAACATTAACACCCGGTGCCGATAGCTGTATCTGATACCAAATGGATGGATAGGTGAGATCCAAATGTGGGTCATTAGCTAATATTGGGAAACCTGTAGCTGTTTTTGAGCCGCTAATGGCCCAGTTATTACTACCTATACCTTCTACCTTGTCCTTTGTTTTCATACCCGCTATCATCTGCGCTTTAAAGTTTGAGGGCGGTTGTGGTATAGGTAATGGTTTAAAATTCCATTTTGTACCTACCGGAATTATAGGATCTTCATGCATGGGATAGTCGGGAAACAGGTCATTAGTTACTTTAGCGCCAAACTTGTTGAGCACGTTGGTCATGGCCAGTTCGTTTGAACCGCCTGATAATGTTTCTGACATCAGCTTTAACAAAAACGCCGAATTGATGGATTTCCACTCTTCGGGGGCATAATTAAGCAGTTTAAATTCTATAGGGTAATTGCGGGGTGAAAGCTGGTGGATGTAAGCATTTACACCTTCTGTATATGCATTAATAGCTACGCCCATAACAGGGTCTTTCATTATACCGCGCAGCGTGTTCTCTGCACCATAAACCATGCCCATGTGGCGATGGTAACGATCAACCCCTAAAGCTTTATCCCCAACCACTTCTGACAGGCGACCGGCTGCGCTGCGGGTTTGGATATCCATTTGCCAAAGGCGCTCCTGAGCGGTTACATAGCCTTGTGCATAGTATAAATCATGATCGTTTTCGGCAAATATATGGGGAATACGGTTTTCATCATATTGGATAGTTACCTTGCCTTGCAAACCTTTCAATTTTAAGTTTTTTGATGGTTGGGTTTCCTTGCTTTCGGCGTTTTGCCAGAAACCTGTTGCCGGATTAAGAAAGGCTCCAATAGGTGGTATATCGCCAAGCTTTGTTTGCATTGCCCATATAAGCGCCACAGTTATGGTAACAGAAATAAAAGCCTTAAATATTTTCATCAGAGATGGGTAAGGTTACACAAGATAAGTAAATGCAAATTGTTTTATAATAAAAAAATTTACACATTTTTCAAACGCTGTGGTATCCGTACCAGCCTAAAAGGCTACCGTATCCTGATATTTTGGTCTTCGTTTTTTGTAATGTCGTTTTGATTTTTTGGCTGCTTTGTTTTGTACGCGATGCGACTTCTCACCTTTTCTGAAATCCCAGGGAGGTGTTGGGTTAGCATCCTGCCATAGGCCCAGTTTATTCTCGCGGGCGTGTTGCTCCAGGCCAGCCAGTTCCATATTATGCGAATATGCTAAGTATTGCCATGCATACCCGTTCTTTACAATTTCGTAATTTACATTGATACCGTTCTCCAACTCAATTTGTGCAACTGTACGGCCATAGCGGTCATGCTGGTTACCTATTAGCTTTACCATTTTACCAAAACACAGGTTGGAGGTAAACTGCTTGGCTGCCTGCCCAAATGCCTGACTTTTTTCGGGGCAATCAATCTCGGCGAGGCGCACGGTAATATTCTGCTGATCTGGCGATAACAACTCAACCGTATCACCATCTTTTATCTTTACTACTTTGTACAGGGTTTCCTGATTATTATTGCAGGCGGTAGTAAGAATAAGGATAGATAATATAACAATAAAAGACCTTTTGAGCATAGATTAATAAGGAATAAGCTTGTGCAAATTTACACTTAAATTAACCACAGAGGCCACAAAGTGAAGAACACAGAGAAATCTTTGTGAAAAATCTTAGTACTCTCTGTGGTTAATTTTCCCTACTTCCCATGCAGGCTTAGCGTATTACCATCCGGATCTTTCACTGATGCAAAGCGGCCCCAAGGGGTTTTATCTGCCGGACCTACACTAACGCCTTTAGCTGCTAGCTCTTCAATTTCTTTATCAAGGTCGTCGCAGTTTATAACCAGGCCACGCACGCTACCGGCAGGCATTTCGGGAAACCAGTTTACCAGCGTTATAGATGTTTGGGCATCTGGAAGGCCCATTTGTATCCAATTACTGCCGCCCTGAAAAGGCGCTTCAACAATTATGTTAAAACCTATTTTAAGGTAAAACTCTTTTGCAACCTGCTGGTTAGTAACAGGTATAGATATAATCTCAATTGATTTCAT
>JAQBNY010000262.1 GCA_028288315.1 Mucilaginibacter sp. | reverse complement strand
GTTTGTGCTATAGCAGGAACAAAGTAAACTACCATTAACAAGGTAAGCAGCGTGAAGGTGTATTTTTGATTCATTTGCTTGTCTTCTATTGTTCTTTGTTATCCTGTTTAGTTTCTTTAGTTGCCGGTTTATTTTCTGTCGCCGGTTTTTCTTCAGTTGCCGGTTTATTTTCGGTCGCCGGTATAGTTTCTTTAGTTGCCGGCTTTTCTTCTGGTGCCGGTTTATTTTCGGTTGCTGGCTTTTCTTCTGGTGCCGGTTTATTTTCGGTCGCTGGCTTTTCTTCGGTCGCCGGTGTAGTTTCTTTAGTTGCCGGCTTTTCTTCTGGTGTCGGTTTGTTTTCGGTTGTTGGCTTTTCTTCGGTTGCTTTTTGAGGCGATATTGCATTTAGCTTTTGCTTTGCTATGCCTAAAATATCATCGTCGCCTTTGTAATTGTCAACAATGCTTTGCAGCGTTGCTTTAGCCTGAAAATCGTCCTTTAAAGCGGTGTAATTATCTGCAAGTAAAATATAGGTTTTAGCCACCCAATAATCATAGTTGGGTAATCCTTTAACCAGATCAAAGCATGTTTTTTGTGATGCCTTGTACTTGCCTTTCAAGAACTCAATAGTTGCAATATTGTATTTTGCCTCTGCTGCTGCAACGGTTTTGGTATTAGTTACAGTATAGGTAAATTCGGTTACTGCAGTTGTAGTATCTCGTTTAATAAGATAAGCTTTACCTGCATATAAACCGGTTCTATATTTGTCTTCCTGTGCCGATTTCTCGTTATCCCTTACCAGTTTTACATACTTAATTACATCATCGGGCATGTTTATCATTGAGTAGCATAACAGCAGGTTATTTACAGCGAAAGTATAATCGGCTTTATATTCCGAGTTAGTTTCCAGCCTTTTCAGAAACACAATGGCATCGTTATATTTCTTTTGAGCAATGTAAAGCTTAGCCATACTTATAAGCGATTTTTCGCTGTATGCGCTTGTCCAGTCATTCAGGATAACGTTATAGTCAACCACAGCCTCATCTGGCTTGTTCAGGTTAACCAAACTCTGCGCACGAATAAACCTTGCCTGCTTCTCATAAATTTGTTTAGTTGGGAACTTATCAAAATAAGCATTTATAGCGTTTACAGTTCCCTGCCAGTCAGACCTCAAATAAAGGTTGTTAGCGGCCGCAAACATGATGTTCTCCTGATCGGCGGTTGAGTAATTACCAATTGATGTAGTATTGGCGTAATTGATAAATGTTTGCGCATCACCTTTATCGGTGTAAATTTTTTCTATTTGTTTAAGCGCTGTTTTGGCTTCATCACTTGATGAGTAATCCTGCACTACACGTTTAAACGTGGCAACCGCCTCATCATCGTTGCCACCTGCATTGTAATCAATTAATCCTATAGTAGTTAACGCACGAGGTATGTAGCTGCTACGCGGATATTTCTCAATCATAGCCAGCAGATCAGTTTTTGCACGTGCACCGTCATTCTTTAAGAAATAAGTATAAGCAATCTCGAATGAAGCATCATCAGCATAATCTGAATTTGGGAACTTTGCTAATACATCGTTTAGCGTACTTATCTTGGTATCCAACGCTCCTTGTAAGCCTTGTATAATACCCCGCTGAAACAGTGCATAATCTTGTCCCTGGCTTTGCTGTGCAATAATTTTATTATAGTTCTCTAATGCCTTACCATAACTTTTTAACACAAAATAACTATCGCCCAAACGGCTTATCGCATCGTTTTCGGTGTATTTATCCTTTACATCGCCTTGTAAAAACCGTTCAAAGTAGGTAGCGGCTGTTTTATACTCTTCGCCACCGAAAGCTGCATAAGCCAACGCGTAATTAGCGTAATTGGAAACATCAGTCTCTTTTGCTTCCGGCATAGCCAAAAACGTCTTAAAAGTCTCTACCGATTCGCTATACTTACGTACTTCATACATTGATTCGGCCATCCAGTAATTGGTTAAGGCCTGTGTTTTGGTATCAATAGGGTACTTTAACGAGCGAAGGAATATACCAATGCCATTTTCAAAGGCGCGTTCGTTATAAAATTCCAGCCCACGGTAATAAGTCACTTTTTGATAAGCAGCCTGTGCACTTACCGATTTATTAGGGATAGGTTCCAATATTTCAACAGCCTCTTTATAGTTACGGGAGGTAAGTAATTCTTCGCCCAGTAAGGTCTTTACTTCATCAATACGGCGAGAGCGTGGATAGTTTTTTAAATATAAGCGGGTAGCATCCAGCGCCTGTGTGTTAAAATCAAGTTCATATGATAGCTTGGCGTACTGATACAGTGCATCTTCCTGTAGTTGCTTATCAAAGTCAAGCCTTGATGCTACGAGGAATGCATTACGTGCACTTTGCTTGTTGTTCATCTTCAGGAAAATATCTCCTAAAGTATAACTACCACTTTGACTGTAATTATCGTTTTGTGCCACCAGTTTTTCCAGTACCGATGCTGCCTTGCCATTATTGCCAACTTTATAGTAAGCATAACCAATTTGGTAGCTGTCTTGCGTGTTTTGCGTTGTGCCACGGTCGGCTTCTTCAAAACGACTATAATATTTTACTGCATTATCATAATCAGCCTTGGCAAAATATGATGCGCCAATAATGCGCAGCATCTCTGTTTGGTGCTGTTGTTTGGTTTTATTAATAATAGGAATAGCGTAGTTAATAACATCGTTATAACGCTTATCTAAAAAGTAAACCGCGGTAATATAGTATGGGTAACTGTTCTCATATTTTTTAGAGTTTTTTAATCGCTCAAAATTTACAAGGGCCAGCTGATAGTCTTTATTTAAGTAGGCTATGTAAGCAAAGTAATAAACGGCATCATCTGTAAATGGCGACCTTTTGTTTTTTACTTCGCTAAATAATAACTGTGCGTTCTTATAATCGTTAGTAACAAAGTAAGCGTAACCTTTCCTGAATTTGTATTCAGTATTTTGGCTGCCATTTAAGTCAACCGCGTCAACCTTATTAAACCAAACCAGGGCTTCAGTAAATTTGCCTTGCTTAAAGTATGATTTACCTACCTGGAAAAAAGCCAGTTTGGTAAGTGGATTTTCAGGATGTTCTTTTATAAACCTTAAGAACATGCTTTCAGCATCGTCATTACCCAGTTCTAACGCACACAATGCCTCGTAATATTGTGAGTTTTCTTTTAGCAGGGATAGTTCCGATTCAAACTTCGACTGCTGTGTAGTTTTAAGCCTTGATTGCTCAATCAGGCGGTATTGCTCGGCAGCGGCGGCAAACTTTCCTTTATCCATCAGATCGCCCGCGGTTTGATAAATGCGGTTAATATGGTATGATGGGCTTTGCTGAGCCAGTACCGGAAAGGCGAAAAATACGGATGCAAAAACTGGAATGTATTTAAGTTTAATCATAAAGTGCGTACTAATGATGGAGCTAAAATAGCTAAACGCAAAAATGCAATCCACATTAGTAATTAACAAATGTGGAGAACGTTTTTTTAACGGTTGTTATAAACACGGTGGTATGGTTGTGGAAAACTTTAGCGCAAAACAGGTAAGTTTAAATCTTAATAATTAAACTTTTTAATTGTCAGGACTTGTAATCAGCCTGAAATTATAAAATATAGGCAGTTTAAAAACGTTTGTTTCATAATAATGCAACCCAAGTTGAACCATAAAAACCGTAATTTATTTATTTTATTATTTGCTGTACTGAGTGTAGTTTTTTCGGGGTATAAATATTATAAACAGACCGGTTCATTAGTTGAATTGAAAAATGAACGACTGGCCATTACCCCCAAAGAATTTTACATTGCCGGTATTACCGATGTACGTACTGATAATACCATCATAGGTAATTTAGTACCTGCCGTTACTGCACCCGGTAATCAACCCAATGCAGTAAAGCTTGAATTAAAAGGGGGCACTGCAGCTATAAAGAATTTTATTAACTATAGCTTGCCGGTTAATAAAAGTCTGCGCCCGATTATTATTAAATTAAAAACTTTTAAAGTAACAGAAACTCCTTTACCGCGAGGGCGGGTAAAAGGACAGGTTACATTATTAATTTCATTTGGATTACAGCAGGAGTATGATGTTGTGCATTTGACTGATTATACCGGCAATGCTACTTACCAGCGTGCTGCGGGGCCTGCTCAGCAAATTGAGCCCTTGTTGAGGAGTACCATCACTAATAGCCTTGTATATTTAAATAACTGGATGAACGCTCAGGCCGATAATAATATTAAACTGGCAAAAAGTGTTCAAATAAAGTTTAATGATTATACCGAACGTGTTGAGGGTGATACTATCTATTACAACACAAACCGACCTTTAAAATGGACTGATTTCCAACAAAAGCCACAACCGGGTAGTAAACATGGTGCTGAGATTTTTGCCAGCCTTGGTTATAATGAACACGTAGAACTTATAAAAGGGGTTGTTATCATTAAAATTGATTTGAAAGTATTTGCACCTAAAAGTGCCTGTTGGGTTAGGGAAGACGTTAAAGATGAATACGGCCTGAACCATGAACAACGCCATTTTGATATTGTTAAGTTAGCTGCCGAGCGCTTTAAGAAAGCCATCCAAGCTGAAAAGCTTAGTGTTAATAATTATGATGGAACTATAAATGTGGCTTATTTTGATGCTTTGAGGGAAATAGATAAACTGCAAAAGCAGTACGACAGAGAAACACAGCACAGTACAAATACCTACCAACAACAGCTCTGGAACAATAAAATTGATAAAGAACTGCAGCAATTAAGTATAAAACCCAATAATATTTAAGCCGCCCTGTTTACGCTTAGCTGATCTTTTATTTTGCTAAGCAGGTTATTAATATCAAAAGGCTTAGCTATAAAATCATTTGGGGCGCCTTCCTGGTTTATTGTGCTTGAAACATTGTGGCTTGCCGAGATCATAATAACAGGAATGTTATGTGTGCTGATCTCTTTTTTAACCGCTTTGCATAGTTCGCGGCCATCAGAATTACCCAGCATAATATCGAGTAGTATGAGATCGGGCATTTTCTCCCTTATTTTTTCCATTAAATTATTGCCGTCTGAGAGGGTGTCTACCTCATAACCTGAATCTTCAAGTATAAATTGTAATACCTCTAAAATGTCATTGTCATCATCTACCGCTAATATCCGTCGCATTGTTGTTTTTATTATAAATTAGTATCAGCTCTACTTTAATACAAACAAATGTACTATAGTGTATTATCTACAAATAGCCGTCAATATTTATACCAAAAATTTCAAATTAAACATTCTGTTAACTATTTTTTTTAACATACATCTTTTACACGTTTCACAGCTGTATTTGCTGAGGGGCAATTAAATTATTACTGTTTAACCCACACATAACGGCCACGTTTGCATTTGTAGCATATATACTTACGGATAGGCAGCCAAAAAAGAAAATTTTTAACGAAAAAACCACGTCGTATGCGGTCCTTAAGACCGGTTTTACATTTGTAGCATAAAGCTACATGGCCATGCTCACTTGTTTTATAATTTGATGGAAAGGTAGTAGCCACAATAAACTTATTGTATTGATAAACAATTAATTAATAATACAAATATATAATAACTTTCCAATAAGTTAATATATTTTCTATAGATTTAATAAAGTGAAAGGCGGATGTGTTATATACACCCGCCTTTCAAATTTGTTTGTAATTTTTTTTAATAGCCGAAGATTTGTTTCATATCTGGCTTAAATAATTCTCCGTATTTTTTCAGGTCTTCGTCTGTAACGCGTTTGTCTGATGCTACTACGCAATAGGTAAATTGTTTATCCTTTAACTCGTTGTTGGCAAAAGATTGTACATCAGTAAAGCCTAATTTGTTAACTGCTGTAAACGTATTTTTACGCTCATCATAATTTAAGCCTTTGCGTTTTGCGGTCAGGTAATTAAACAATATTCCGTCCTGTGTAATGCGTTCGGTTTCTATTGATTTGCGAATGTTATCCTTAGCTGCTAACACACTTTTTTCAGATTGGGGCATGTTGTTTAATAGCTCGTTCATGGCTTTTATAGCATCGTTCATTTTATCGGCCTGTGTGCCTACATAAGCTACGAATATATTGTCGTCATCTTTTTTCTGCGGGGCCACATAATACGCATAGGTAGAATAAGCAAGCGCTTTTGACTCGCGGATGTTCTGAAATACAATTGAGCTGATGCCTGACCCGAAATAGTTATTATACAATTCAATAACAGGTGCTTTAGCTGGGCTGTAAGCATCTTCATTACGTACCCACTGAATTTCGGCCTGTACCATATCAAAATTGCCAAACAGCACTATGTTTTTATCCATCTTTGTACGAACAAATACTTTCTTTTCGGGATAGGGTATAAAGTTAGCCGGTGTTTTGTGCAGCCTGGCCAATTCAGTACCCATTTGTACTGCAGTTTGCGGGCCATAATATAATATGGTGTGCTTATAGTTAACCAGGTTATGCAGTATTGATATCAGGTCCTCCGCTTTTAAGTTCTCAATTTCTTCGTCTGTTAATGTATAATTAAAAGGGTTGTTTATACCATATTGTGCATAATTAACCAGCCCCTGCATAATGGCAGTTTTGTTCAGCTTTAGGTTTTCCCTTGATTTTTTTAAACGGGCTTTAAGGCCTGCTAATGCTGTGGAGTCGGCTTTACAATTTACCAGCAAGTTTTCAAACAAGGTAACTGATGCACTAAAGTTTTCCTGTAAGCCATTGATACTAACGGTGGTTATTTCGGGGCTTGTACTAATATTAAAGGTTGACGCCAGTTTATAAAACGCCTTACTTATATCTTCAGAGCTCATTTTATCGGTACCTAAAAATTGTAAGTACTGTGCTGCTATAGGTAATAGTTTATTATTCCAGCTACCCATGTCATAGCGGTAGTATAATCTAAAGATGCTGTTATCCTTATTCTGAATAGATAATACATCAACCGGACCCGCAGTAGCACGCTGAATATCTTTATCATAATCAAGCCAAACAGGTTGTATAGGGTTTGCCGGCATTGCGTTAATAGTTTTTACAAAAGCAGATTGCTCGCCTGCGTTAACCTCAACAGGGGTAATGGCTGGTTTATCAACCTTAATAATGTTCTTGTCGGTTCCCTGATGCTTGTAAACAATTACAAAGTTGTTATCTTTTAAATACCTGTTAGCAAAAGCAACTATTTGTGCTTTGGTTACTTTTGAAAGCTCGTTGATAGATGATACATCGGTACACCAGTCAACACCAGAGGTAAAATCATCCATCAGATTGCCCGCGCGCTGAGTATAGCTTTCGTCTTGCTCTATTTTACTTTTTTTGTAATTATTTACGATAGATTGGATAAGGTCATCAGAAAATTCGCCTTTTCTTAATTTATCAATCTCGCCAAGCATTAGCGTCTTAACATCATCTAACGACTGACCTTTAACCGGTGTACCTCTTAACATTAACACACTATAGTCTTTTAAAGTAAATGGCGCTGCAAAGGCGCTAAGTAACTTTTGTTTTTTAGTAAGATCCAAATCAAATAAACCAGCTTTTCCGTTGGTTAATAATGAACCCATCAGGCTTAGTAAACGTGCATCACGCGTGCTTGCACCAGGGAAACGGTAGGCGATGGTCAGGTTTTCGGGGGTTGGTCCATAAACGTCTCTCTGAATAGGCGCTACAATAGATTTTTCTGGCGCAAATGTATAAGCCGGAATTGCCTTTGTATGCATGTAGCCAAAGTTTTGTGCTACTTTTTTAATCATTACATCCGGGTTAAAATCTCCGGACAGTATCACGCCCATGTTGTTAGGCACATAATAGGAGTAGTAATATTTGCGGATAGCTTTTAATGACGGATTTTTTAAATGCTCAATAGTACCAATAGTAGTTTGTTTGCCATAGTTGTTATTAGGGAACAATGCCGCAAACATAGCTTCCTGCACTTTATTAGGGTCGCTGTCTAAACCGCGGTTCTTTTCTTCGTAAACAGCTTCCAGTTCGGTATGGAAAATACGCAGTACCGGTGCGCGGAAACGTTCGCCCTGCATGGTCAGAAATTTATCTACCGATGAACTTGGAATATCCTCGGTATAAACAGTTTGCTCAAATGAAGTGAACGCGTTACTGTTTTGACCGCCCATGGCGCTCATCATTTTATCGTATTCATTTGCAATTGCAAACTTGGCAGCCTCGCCAGATGTTATGTCTATCTGTTTGTAAATATCTTTACGTTTAGCTTCGTCTTTGGTAGAGTTGTATTGTTCGTACAGTTCGTCAATTTTATCAAGCAACGGTTTTTCTTTAGCCCAGTTTAATGAACCAAACTTGTTGGTACCTTTAAACATCATATGTTCCAGGTAATGCGCCAAACCGGTATGGTCTGATGGGTCTGTTTTGCTGCCCGCCTTTACCGCTATGTATGCCTGTATCCGGGGTTGCTTATTCGTTGGACTCAAAATAACAGTTAAGCCATTCTTAAGTGTATAAAAGCGGGAGTGAGTAGGGTCGCCGGTTACATATTTGTAGGTATAACCCCCTGAAGTTGCCTGTTTCCAGGCATTTGCAGTTTGTGCTGATATCTGGAAAGCATAACCGCTAACCAGGAACAGTATGAGTGATAATTTAAGCTTCATAATATTGTTTATGTTATAAATATATCACAAAAACAAAAATAATTGTGTTTTCCTGCGGTTAATTTAACCGCAATGGGCGTTAAGATTAATAAAGGTAGAAACTATTGTACATAAAAAATCCCGCCCAA
The DNA here is from genome assembly GCA_028288315.1 of Mucilaginibacter sp. Taxonomy (GTDB): domain Bacteria; phylum Bacteroidota; class Bacteroidia; order Sphingobacteriales; family Sphingobacteriaceae; genus Mucilaginibacter. The sequence goes on along the minus strand of JAQBNY010000262.1, from coordinate 2,810 downwards.
ACAGGGCAGGATCTTGTGTGCTATATTTTATGTGGTATTAGGCCCAAAGGTTACTTGGATAAGTACCGTTGTTAACCAGTTCAGAAATACTTTTTTGAACAATTGGTTTATCCTCTTTGTAAGTAACGCCAAACCATTTTGCATCAGTAGGGATAACTTCAAAAGAAGCCTGGCCGCTTTTAATTAATTGATCGGCTACTAAAGGGATAAAGAATTCTGATTTTGGGTTATCCTTATTAGCTTCAACAAACTCTTTGAACATAGGCTCGCTTTGTTTAAAAACAGCAGGTGTAAAGCCCCAAAAGTTCATTGATACGCGGGTGTCAGATGGTAAGGGGACCTCCTGGCCTTCATCCTCGTAAGCTACAGTGCCATCTTCTTTAAAGTATACTTTTAGGCGCTCATTAATAGCAACCATTTTACCATTAACAACCTCACAAACACCGCGTGATACGGAGCCATGATCTGATAATGTTCTATCAACCTGGTAACCAATAAGTGAATATTTATCGTCGGCTACTTCGGTAGTTAAAAAATCGGCCATCTTTTTAAATGCATCATAACCATAAAAGTCATCAGCATTAATAACACAAAAAGGCTCATTTATCTGATTGCGTGCAGCCAAAACAGCATGTGCGGTTCCCCATGGTTTTGCCCGCTCAATTTTTTCAGTAATACCAAAAGGTTCCAGATCAAAGCTTTGAAAAACGTAGTCAGTTTCTACACGACCTTTTAGCTTAGGCTCAAATATGCTTTTAAAATTATCAGCAAACTCTTCGCGGATAATAAAGCTAACTTTACCAAAACCGGCCTTTATGGCGTCATATATAGAGTAGTCAATAATTGTTTCACCGTTAGGGCCAAATCCGTCAACTTGTTTCATGCTACCGTACCGACTGGCCATGCCTGCTGCTAAAATTAGTAATGTTGGTTTCATATAAAAAATAAGTGTTGTAAGTTTGTGTTTATGTAAAACAACAAATGAAAAATACGTTTAAATGTTTTAAAATTATTTTATGTACCTAAAATCCTGGCCGGCTTGTATATTTAACAAGCACTCATAAATAAGACGGATAACATTATCTACGTCCTCTTTGTGGATCATCTCTACCGTGGTATGCATATAGCGTAATGGTAATGAGATAAGTGCCGATGGTACGCCATCATTTGAGTAAGCAAAAGCATCAGTATCTGTACCTGTAGATCTGGATGATGCCTGGCGTTGAAAAGGTATATTAGCTTTTTGGGCAGATTCTATCAGCAGTTTGTTCAGGTTATTTTGTACCGCAGGGGCATAAGAAATTACCGGTCCTTTTCCGCATGACAAATCTCCCTGAGTAATCTTGTTGATCATAGGGGTATTGGTATCATGGGTAACATCGGTAACAATAGCAACATTTGGTTTAATACGATGTGCAATCATTTCAGCACCCCGTAAGCCAATCTCTTCCTGTACAGCATTTACAATGTATAAGCCAAAAGGTAACTTAACATCGTTTTCTTTAAGCAGGCGGGCAACTTCGGCTATCATGAAACCACCGGCACGGTTATCAAGCGCGCGGCCAACATAATAACGATTGTTCAATACCATAAATTCATCCTCATAAGTAATAACACAACCTACGTGAATGCCCAGGTTTTCAACCTCTTCTTTACTGGTGCAGCCGCAATCTAAAAAGATATTTTTAAGGGTAGGAGATTCTTCCTTTTCACCCCCTAAGCGAGTATGTATAGCAGGCCAGCCAAAAACGGCTTTAACAATGCCATTATCTGTATGTATGTCCACACGTTTTGATGGGGCTATCTGGTGATCAGAGCCGCCATTGCGAATAACGTATATTAAGCCATCATTTGTAATATAATTCACAAACCATGATATCTCATCGGCGTGTGCCTCAATAACTACTTTGTAATCAGCTTTAGGGTTAATAATGCCAACCGCTGTACCGTAATTATCTACATAGTAATCGTCAATGTAAGGCTTTAAATAGTCCAGCCATAATTGCTGTCCTTTCCATTCAAAGCCGGTTGGTGAGGGGTTATTAATATATTTTTCGAAAAACGATAGTGAAGTTTCATTTACTATAGCAGGTTTTTGGTCTGCCTGGGGTTTCTTTTTAGCCATTTGTTTAAAATAAAGCTTTGTTAGCCGTATATGCAAATATAATAAAGCTCATGATATGAAGAATATGAATTATGCCCACCTCTAAAGATTATTGATAACTTAATATATGGTTAATAAGGTAACAGCATCTTTGTAACATCTTAGTAGAGTAAGAAAAGTTAGTTAAAGTAAAAGTTAGTTATGAAAGATCAGTTTGCGCAAGGCGGGCTGATCTTTCTATTTTAATAGAAGTCCCTTTTCCATTGTTATATAATCAACGCCCTTTTTATGGAATACTTTGCCGGTTTCAGCAAAGCCAAATCTGCTATAAAACCCTGTTGCCGATAGCCGGGCATTGCACCAAATACGGATGCCATTTTCGCGCTCAACAAAGTTTGTAATGTAATTTAACATTTGTGCGCCAATACCTTGCCTCTGTACAGTAGCGCTCACCGCAAATTTACGAAACTGCCAGTCATTGCCTTTTTGAAACAACGATACTACACCAACCAAAGCATTATCCATAAACGCACCAAAGTGCAAGCCGTAATTATCTTCCTCCATTTCCATAGCATGCAAGGGCTCATTAGGGTACAAAGCTTCGCGGCGCAGGCGCCAGGTAAGTTCGGGGCGGATTTGTTCGATGGAGATCATTTAGGGGATGAAGTGGTTTAAATTCCCTCCCTTGGGAGGGTAGGGAGGGGTT
>JAQBNY010000026.1 GCA_028288315.1 Mucilaginibacter sp. | reverse complement strand
CACGCCATTGATGTACCAGCTTGCGTGCCTCCGGTCCGGTTATCCAATGCTGCCTGCCATCTGCCGGTGCAAAAAAGCCATCAGCAGTTTGTGCCCACTTAAGTATAATGTATGGCCGTTGCTTTTGCACACGGGTAAAAAAGCGGCGATTAAGCCATTGACACTCCTTTTCCAAAACACCAACAACTATCTCTATCCCTGCTGCCCTCAGTTTTTCAATCCCTTTACCATCCACCTGCGGGAATGGGTCGCGGCAGCCAACTACTACCTGCGGAATCTGATGTTTAATTATCAGATCGGCACAGGGCGGTGTTTTGCCGTAGTGCGCACAGGGCTCTAATGAAACGTAGATGGTAGAATCTTTCAGCAGATCGGCATAGTTATCAAACCTGTTAACCACCATATTAACGGCATTTACTTCAGCATGTGCTTCACCATATTTTTGGTGATAACCCTCGCCTATTATTTTGCCGTCATGAACAATTACAGCACCAACCATAGGGTTAGGACTAACCGACCCTGCTCCTAAAGCGGCCAGTTCAAGGCAGCGCTGCATATATATTTCATGTAATGCCATTGTGCAAAAGTAGGTTTTATGTTACTTTGTTGCATGAAAACTATTAAGGATGTATTTCTATCCTTTCAACACGCTCTTGAAACACTTTATGATGCCCAGGAAACCGGCTCCATTACCTTAATGGTTCTTGAAGAATTAACGGGTATGACCCGCGCCAGAATCAAAGCTTTCCCCGAAGATGATGTACCTGCCGATGCCATTGAAAAGCTTATAGCGATTTTAGAGGAGCTTAAAACCGGTAAACCGGTACAATATATTTTAGGCACAACCGAATTTTACGGATTAAACTTTTTAGTAAACCCTGCCGTGCTTATACCAAGGCCGGAAACTGAGGAATTGGTGGAATGGGTGTTGCGGTCAGTTAGCAGTGGGCAGTTCACAGCAGGCAATAGGCAATTATCAATTTTGGATATTGGTACAGGTAGCGGGTGTATTGCTATTAGTTTAAAAAAGAATTTGCCTGATGCAAAGATTACGGCTATTGATATTTCAACCAATGCTTTACATACGGCTAAACAAAATGCTGTGATTAATGAAGTTGAAGTGGAATTTATTGAAGTTGATATATTGCAAAGTCAGAAGTTAAAAATGGAAGGTCAAAAAAAATTCGACATTATTATTTCCAATCCACCCTATGTTACTTTGGAAGATAAGCTGCAAATGCACCAGAACGTAACGGGTTTTGAGCCACACACCGCACTGTTTGTACCCGAGCATGATCCTCTGATTTTTTATAAAGCCATTGCCGGTTTTGCCGCCGAACAACTTGAAGACAATGGTTTACTATTCTTTGAGATAAACGAAAATTATGGTAGAGAAACAGTTGAGTTATTAATACATAAAATATTTACTAACATTGAGTTAAGACAGGATATGAGTGGCAGGGACAGGATGATAAAAGCGGTAAAGTAACCACCTAATATGTCATTGCGAGTGATAGCGTGGCAATCTCATAGCCAATGCATGACCGCTTTGCATACTACGAGATTGCCACGTCGCTGCGCTTCTCGCAATGACATGGTTTTATTACATTAATCCGTAAATCCTGTTTTAATTCCTCGGGTGAAACTCAATGATCGTGCTCTTTAAATACTCCCTGTCCAGATGGGTATAAATTTCGGTAGTGGTAATACTTTCGTGGCCCAGCATTTCCTGCACCGCGCGCAGGTCTGCACCACCTTCAACCAAATGTGTAGCAAACGAATGGCGCAAGGTATGCGGACTTATATTCTTTTTTAACCCTGTTAACTCGGCCAATTGCTTTATCAGTAAAAACACATACACCCTGCTTAACCGGCTACCCCGGCGGTTCAGGAACACTAAATCTTCTTCGCCTTTTTTAATGGGTGTGTGCACACGTACCAGGTCTATCCAAATAGTTAATGCCTTTATTGCTTCACCGCCTATGGGTACCAGGCGTTCTTTACTTCCCTTACCTGTTACTTTTATAAATTCGATGTTCAGGTAAAGGTTTGACAGCTTTAGCTCTGTTAATTCAGACACCCGCAGGCCGCACCCATACATAACCTCCAGCATGGCCTTGTTACGGGCGCCTTCGGGTTTGGATACATCAATGGCAGCTATCATTTTATTGATCTCATCTATGCTTAGCGTATCTGGCAGCTTACGGGTTATCTTAGGAGACTCCAGCAATTCCGATGGATCGCTGGCTATCAAATCCTCCATAAGCAGGTATTTGTAAAATGCTTTAATGCCCGAAATAATGCGCGCTTGTGATGATGGAATCATGCCCAACTCATTTACCCACTTGATAAAATCGCGCAAATCGGTTAAAGAAAATTCTGTAGGTGATTTTTTATTTATTTGTAAATCAGCGTATTGATATAATTTATCTAAATCTTTACTGTAGGCATCAATAGAATTTGCAGCCAACGAGCGTTCAAGTTTCAAATAGGTCTTAAATCCTTTTATTGCTGCAGCCCAATTCAATTGATTTTAGTTTTAATGTTTTATAGTTAAGTTTGAACAAATGAATATACAAATTATAAACGGGCCAAATTTAAACCTGCTTGGCGTACGCGAGAAATCTATATATGGCAGTGCTGACTTTG
>JAQBNY010000201.1 GCA_028288315.1 Mucilaginibacter sp. | reverse complement strand
TATGTACCATCCCTCGTACATCTTTAGTATCAAATATTGCCGAAAAGTCAAATATAAAACGACCACCTGCATAGCTTGCACCTAACTGGTTACTAAATACAACAGGTTTAATATCACCGGTTACTTCCTGCGTCCTGGCTTCGGGGTGATCTTTAAATAAACTTCCCTGTACGGTAGCATCATAGGCTACAACATTAATTTGCGGTTTATAATAGAAAAATAATTCATGCTGATGCAGCAAACCCTGACTTCTGTTTTTGCTGGCCGTACTTTGGGTACTTACCGACTGAAACAGCTGGTTAAAATTACCTAACCGAAGCATTGGCCCAACTCCGGCACCGGTAAAGCCATTACCCAGGTTGGCATAGCTCGTTAAGCTAATATCTGCCCAATCAAATCGTCCTAACAGTTTGTTGTACTCGGCACTCAAGTTAAGTTCCGCACCGTTCCTGATCTGGTATTGCCAGCTGTTAAGGGTATAAAAACCAAATGTATTATGAATGAATCTTTGAATAGGATAGCCACCAGCTGCAGGCCCCACAACGCCTACTTTAGCACTCAGCTTTAAGTTGCTTTCGTTTTTATACAGCAGGTTTAATGATGACCCAAGGTAAAGATAACCGGCAACGGGCCTGTCAACATAGTCTACCGATGGTAAAGAGCCTGATTGGGCATTGTATATTTTTTGTCCTATCTCAAATCCCAATACCTTATTAACTAAATTTTGATTGCCTTTTACATCAAGCGCATGGCGGAAATAAAGAAAAAAGCCATTGGTGTAGTACCTGTCAGATCCCTGCGCCAGGAAAGAATCATTATCAGACTGAAAGCCAACTTCGTTACCGCGGTTTTGTGCAAATGAGTTAAGGCCTGTAAAAAGGCATGCAGCTAATAAAATAGATTTTAATTTCATGTAGGGCTCTTAAAAGGTACGCTAAAATAGAAAAAGCAGGGATTTTTCCCTGCTTTTAAATTTTATTAATTGAAATCAATAAGTTCCGCTATTTCTAACGGGTAGAAATAGCGGAACTTATGTGATTAAACTACGGCTAATGTGGTTTTTTCCTTTTCTTTCACCGTCAAATCAATTGCACCACTTACTTTCTCATCCAATAAAGCCAAAGTAATAACCTCGCGCATATCAGTTACGTAATGGAACTGCAGATCTTTAATATAATCCTCTTTTATTTCCAAAATATCCTTTTGGTTTGATTTGCATAGGATAATCTCCTTAATATTTGCACGTTTTGCTGCAAGTATCTTCTCTTTTATACCACCTACAGGCAACACACGGCCACGCAGGGTTATCTCGCCTGTCATGGCTAAATGAGGTTTTATTTTATGTTGGGTAAATGCCGATACCAGCGCGGTAAGCATTGTAACACCTGCCGATGGGCCATCTTTAGGGGTAGCGCCGGCCGGGACGTGAACGTGCACATCCCATTGCTCAAATAGTTTTGGGTTAATGTTGAAGAAACCAGCATGTGCTCTTAAATATGCTAATGCTATGGTTACAGATTCCTTCATTACATCGCCCAGGCTACCGGTTAAAGTTAGCTTACCATTACCCGGACTTAAACTGGCTTCTATAAATAATATATCGCCACCAACGGATGTCCAGGCAAGGCCTGTTACCACACCTGCGGTATCATTATTCTCGTACAGGTCTTTATCATAAAATGGAGCACCTAATATCTTCTCCACTTCTTTTTTATTCACCTGCGGATTATAGGGTTCTTCCATAGCTATATTTTTAGCTACACCGCGTACAACAGAACCTATTCTTTTCTCTAGCGCTCTAACGCCCGATTCACGGGTATAATCTTCAATCAGTTTCTCTAAAATATCACTCTTTATAACCACATCTTTAGCGGTTAAGCCGTGGGCCTCGCGTTGTTTTGGTAATAAATGCCTCTTGGCTATCTCTATCTTTTCTTCAATGGTATAGCCGTTCACTTCAATAATCTCCATACGATCAAGCAAGGCTGGCTGTATAGTGCTTAATGAATTTGCTGTTGCAATAAACATTACGTTAGACAGGTCAAAATCCATCTCTACGTAGTTATCATAAAAAGTGCTGTTCTGTTCAGGATCAAGCACCTCTAATAATGCAGATGATGGATCGCCCCTGAAATCGGTGCTTACCTTATCTATCTCGTCTAATATAAATACCGGGTTAGCGGCACCTGCCTTTTTAACCGATTGTATAATACGGCCAGGCATAGCACCAATATAGGTTTTACGGTGACCACGTATTTCGGCTTCGTCACGCACGCCACCCAATGCCATACGCACATATTTGCGGCCTAAAGCCTTGGCAATTGATTTACCTAAAGATGTTTTACCAACTCCCGGAGGGCCAACCAGGCAAAGGATAGGGGCCTTCATGTTGTGCTTTAATTTAAGCACTGCCAAATATTCTATAATACGTTGTTTTACTTTATCAAGGCCAAAGTGATCTTTATCCAATACCTTTTGGGCACGCTTAAGGTCGAAATTGTCTTTAGTAAATTCGTTCCAAGGCAGATCAAGCAAAAGCTCCAGGTAGTTAATCTGTATAGAATAATCTGCCGCGGCAGGATTAGTACGGGTTAACTTTTCCAGTTCTTTTGTAAAATGACTTTTCACTTCCTTATCCCATTTTTTCTTCATAGAGCGCTTGCGCAAGTTCTCTATTTCAAGATCGGGAGATGTACCGCCTAATTCTTCCTGGATGGTTTTTAGCTGTTGATTCAGGAAATAATCGCGTTGTTGCTTGTCCAGATCAACCCTTACTTTGGTTTGTATCTGATTCTTCAGCTCCAGCATTTGCAGGTCGAGCGTTAGGTGCTCTAACACAATGTTAATCCTATCGCGCAGGCTTTGAGTTTGCAACAGTACCTGTTTGGCCGCCATATCAGCATTCATATTTGATGATATGAAATTGATAAGGAACGATGTGCTTTCAATATTACGGATGGCAATTCCTGCCTCGCTCGGTATATTGGGCGATAGCTGTATAATATTCATGGCCATGTCTTTAACAGACGATACCATGGCTTTAAATTCTTTATCTTCTTTAGCTTTAACCTCTTTAAAGGGTTCAAGAGTAGCTTTTATGTATGGCTCACTTTGTACTTCGTCTTTTAAAATAAAACGCTTTTTACCTTGCAGTATCACCGTAGTGTTACCATCAGGCATTTGCAGCATTTTTATAATTAAAGCAATAGTGCCCACTTTATGTAGCTGACTAAAAGTAGGGTCTTCAATACTCACATCCTGTTGGGCAACAACACCAATTAGTCGGCTGCCTTTATTAGCATCACGTATTAGTTTAATAGATTTATCTCTGCCAACAGTTATAGGAATTACCACTCCAGGAAACAGCACAGTGTTGCGAAGGGGCAATATTGGTAAAAACTCGGGTACCTCCTCATTGTTCATCTCCGCTTCATCCTCTGATGACATCAGTGGGAAAAACTCAGAATCTTCATTAATAGAGGGCATTGTATTCTTAAAATCGAACGGGTCGTAACTCATTAATCACCTTGTTATGTATACTAATTAAACGTCATATTGTCAGCTACAGCAAGGCCGAGCTAATTGATAGTGCATTAATTATTAATAGTTATATATTCAAATATATTGTTTCAAGAGCTATGCCAATATAAATTAATTAGGGCTGGTAAAAATTTTATGTTTGTAAGTATCTAATTTACTGTACTTTGTAAAAACAAATTTAGTGAAATTAATTTTATTAAACTTAAACGAAAAGTAGAAAAAAAGTCATGCTGACCAATAATCTTTAATGGTAAACTTATCCCATTTAAATTTGTTATATATATTCAATAATTAAAATAATTATTTAACAAATTTTAACAAAATTGCGGTTTATAAATAATAATTTGCTGCATTGGTAGTTAATCTATTGTTATAGGGTAAAACCGCAAAGTATTTAATGAGGCTGTCGGCAATTATATCTTTAATTATCTTTTCCTCGCTCGAGTCATCGGCACAAAATGCTTATGTAAAATTGGGTCAGCAAGCATTTATGGATGGCAATTTTAAATCAGCCGTAATGCAACTGGAGAAAGCATGCCTTATAGATTCTACCAATTCCAATGCTTACTGGATGCTTGGCTACTCGTACTATCATAGCGAGAACTACCGCAAATCAATTGCTGCGTATTCAAAAGCTATTTATATAAACCCTGTTGATGCTACCGCTTATTATTACAGGGCACGTGCCAAAGGTTATTTGGGGAAAGATGCAACATTACCACCGCAGGAGAGGGAGAAGTATTTGTTGGGCGCCATTTTCGACCTGACTAAAGCTATTGCTATTGATCCTAGTGAACAACTTAAATGCTACCAAACCCGCGGTATTGCTTACCGCGAGTACGGTATATTTAAACTACAGCCCAATGCACGTACTTATGATAAGGTACGTGGCACCAATTCATTAAAGGCATCAATTACAGATTTGGAAAAAGTACTGAACAGCAACCCGGGAAGGTCTGATATTTCATCTCTTATTGATCTTTCAAGAGAAAAGCTGGCGTCGGCTGTAGGCCATCACTAATTAAAATTCCTTTAATACGGTAGCTGTTACCGCCCATTACTTTTACCTTTTGTGTTTTTTCTATCAGGTAAAAAGCCCCCGGCATATAAGTTAGTTTTTCGGTAGTGCTGTAAAGGATATTATGTGTGTCATTCTCAATTTCAATAGCTGTTACCTTTCCGCCTTCTTTACAGATGGTTATATAGCGGGTTTTTAATTCGGGGTATTTAGCTTTGTAAGTAATACTGGTTGCCGTTGAATCTACAGAGTAACTCCTGCTCCAAGCGGGTTTATTAATGTCGCTTTCGGTGAACAGGTTTAGTTCTCTTAACCAGTTGGTTATTTTAACCTTTTTACTCTCGGTAGCGCCATTGTGAGCAACAGATTTATTTATATCCTTATTTAGGTGAGCTAACCGGTTGGCTTCATTTTTAAAATAATCTTTAAGATCAAAAAATTTAACCTGCGCGCCGGTTTCCTTTATCTCGGGTTTACAGGCGTAGCTAAAGCATAAAAGCAATACTACGCCTGTAACTGAACTATATTTTAAAAATGACTTATACCAATACATTACCGGTCATTTCTGCAGGAATAGGGACACCTAATATTTGCAATACGGTTGGAGCAATATCACCCAGCTTACCATCTTTTACCTGCTTAACATCACTATCAATAACAATGCAAGGAACCAGGTTAGTTGTATGCGCGGTGTTTGGCGAACCATCTTCGTTTATCATATAATCGGCATTGCCATGGTCGGCAATAATAATGAATGAGTAACCATGTTTTATGCCGGTTTCCACTACAGCTTTAGCACAGGCATCAACAGTTTCAGCAGCCTTAACTACCGCGCTGAACACTCCTGTATGGCCAACCATATCTGTATTAGCAAAGTTAAGGCAAACAAAATCAGGCCACTCAGCTTCCAGTTCAGGAATAATGGCATCGCGGATACCTTCGGCACTCATCTCTGGTTGCAGATCATAAGTAGCTACTTTTGGCGATGGCACTAATAAACGTTTTTCATTAATGAATTCTTTTTCACGTCCGCCCGAGAAAAAGAAGGTTACGTGTGGATATTTTTCTGTCTCGGCAATGCGGATCTGGTTCTTTTGAGCCCCTTCTAAAACCTCGCCCAAAGTTTTGGTCAGGTCATCTTTACGGAATACTACTTTTACATTCTTAAATGTCTCGTCATACGATGTCATGGTAACATAATGCACATTAAGCGGGTGCATATTATATTCAGGGAAAGGCTTTTGCGTAAGTGCCAGCGATATTTCGCGGCCCCTGTCTGTACGGAAGTTAAAGCAAATCACCACATCGCCTTCTTTTATCACCGCAACTGGTTTGCCATCACTATCAACACGTACTATTGGCAAAATAAATTCGTCGGTAACACCTTCATCGTATGATTTTTGGATGGATGCGAGTATATCCTGAGATGCTTCGCCCTCGCCGTTAACCATCAGGTCATAAGCTTTTTTAACACGCTCCCAGCGGTTATCACGGTCCATAGCATAATACCTGCCAATGGCTGATGCCAGTTTTACAGGTGTGCCATTAATATGTTGTTCCAGTTCATTAATAAACTGCAGGCCCGAGTTAGGGTCAGTATCACGCCCATCTAAAAACGCGTGAATAAATACTTTTTCCAATCCTAATGAATTGGTAGCATCTGTTAAACCTTTTAAATGGGTTATATGTGCATGCACACCGCCATCACTCACAAGGCCCATAAAATGTACATCCTTATTGTTTTGCTTGGCGTAATTAAAAGCCTCAACCAAAGCTTCGTTCTGTACAAACTCGTTATCAATTACGGCTTTGTTAATGCGGCCCAGTTCCTGATATACCACCCGCCCGGCACCTAAATTCATATGACCTACTTCTGAATTGCCCATTTGCCCCTCAGGCAAACCAACAGCCAAACCGGATGCTTCCAGCTTTGAGTTTGGGTATTGTGCAATCATCGAATCAAAGAACGGTGTATTGGCAGCCACAATGGCGTTTGATTTATCATTACGGCCGTATCCCCAGCCATCAAGTATAATTAATGCAACTTTTTTTGTATTTTTCACAATGCAAATATAAAAGCAACGTTTAAACATTGTAGTTTAAAAATTGGTTTATTTTTTGTTGCAACGTTTCCTTGGTTTATTGGTCATATAATTTATTAAATGAAGCTAATATATACGCCAATTCTTTTACTGTTATTTATGCTCCCAGCCATTCAGTTAGGCCCTATTGATAAAATAGCCGAACTGATAAAGCAAGGTAATGTGCATGAGTTGGCCAAATTTTTTGCCGATAATGTTGATATGGCTGTATTGGACAATACCAATGTATATTCAAAAACCCAGGCCGAAATTATTCTTGAAAAGTTTTTTAAAGAAAATAAACCGCTCTCTGTAAAGATATTCCATCGCGTAAGTTCAAACTCAAATTATAATTTCGCTGTTCTGATATTAAATACCGATAAAGGAAAATACCGTGTTTCTTTCACGCTTAAGGAGGCTGAAAAAGAAATGGTGATAATAGATCTGCGTATAGAAACGGAAAAAACCTAAATACTCGTCAATTGTTCTTACTTTTGAAACTCAAAAAATCAAAAGGTTTGGACAAAGAACTTATACATCAATTTATAACAGCTGCTTTAAGCGAAGATGTAGGTGATGGCGATCATACTTCATTAGCTACTATTGAAGCAGGCACACAAGGTAAAGCAAAATTATTAGTTAAAGATACTGGTATACTGGCCGGTGTTGAGCTGGCTAAAGAGATTTTTTATATAGTTGACCCTAATTTAAAGCTTGAAGTTTTTTTGAACGACGGCGCCGAAATAAAGCCTAAAGATATAGCCTTTGAAGTTGAGGGGGATGCGCAGAGCATTCTTAAAGCTGAGCGGCTGGTGCTTAATTGCATGCAGCGTATGAGCGGTATTGCAACCAAAACCAAGGAGATTGTAGACATGCTGCAGGGTACCAATACTAAAGTTTTAGATACCCGTAAAACTACTCCCGGCATTCGTTATCTGGAAAAATGGGCCGTACGCATAGGCGGAGGGGTTAACCATCGTTTTGGTTTGTATGATATGATACTGATTAAAGATAATCATGTTGATTATTCTGGTGGTATACGCAGGGCTATTGAAAATGCCAACAACTATATTAAAGAAACAGGCAAAAAGCTGGCAATAGAAGTTGAGGTAAGAAATATTGACGAGCTGGAGCAGGTAGTACAAACAGGCAATGTGAATCGTATTTTGCTTGATAATTTTAATTATGATGATTTGAGGCAGGCTGTGAATATGATAGAAGGCCGCTATATTACAGAAGCATCAGGTGGTATCACTATT
>JAQBNY010000175.1 GCA_028288315.1 Mucilaginibacter sp. | reverse complement strand
TGCTTTAAAGGAATTGGTAGGCGCACACCAACAAAGCACCTACAAAAGCATCATCAGTATGACTGATGTTATTATTAAGTACGACAAAAAAACCATCCTTAACAAAATAAACTGGCAGGTAAACCCCCGTGATAAATGGGCTTTGCTTGGGCCTAATGGTGCGGGTAAATCAACCCTGCTAAGTTTGGTTAATGGCGATAACCCACAGGCTTATGCTAACAATATTATTTTGTTTGATAAAAAACGCGGCACCGGTGAAAGTATTTGGGATATTAAAAGCAAAATAGGCTTTGTGTCACCTGAGCTATATCAGTACTTCCCTACTGATAATTCCTGTCTGCAGGTAATAGAGAGCGGCTTTTATGATACACTGGGGTTATTTAGGCAAAGTAGTAAAACTAAAGCCAACCTGGCACTGAAATGGATGCAGGCTTTAGAAATTGGCCAATACGCACGCACCCTACTAAAAAACATACCAGCGAGTGCGCAGCGTTTATGCCTACTTGCCCGTGCACTTATTAAAAACCCGGCATTATTAATTTTTGATGAGCCTTGCCAGGGATTGGACGATCATCAGCAGCAACATTTTAAAGCAGTAATTAATGCTATTTGCGAGTTAAGCCCGGTTACGCTCATTTATGTAACCCATTACCAGCACGAGATTCCGGATAGCGTGGATAAGGTTTTGCGGTTAGATAAGGGAGAAGTGGTGGGAAGGCAGTAATTAATAGACCATGTCATTGCGTAGCGTAGCGTAGCAATCTCGTAGCCAGTGCATAACCGCCTAACATGCGATGAGATTGCCACGTCGCGCCTTTACACCTCCCCTGTAGCTCCTCGCAATGACATAATAAGATATCAAAATGTCAACCCATTAACACCTTTCGCCTTTTACCTTTCTGCTTTCAAATCCCACTATGTATATTTGTATATGAATACAGCCGATCTGTTGCAACGTGCATTAGCTTTTGATTTTTTGAGCATTGATGAAGGTGTTTACCTTTACAACAATGCTTCAACTGCCGATTTAATGTACGTGGCTAACGAACTGCGTAAAATTCAGGTACCTCATGGCAAGGTTACATGGCAAATTGATAGGAATGTTAATACTACCAACGTTTGTATTGCCAATTGTAAGTTCTGTAATTTCTTCCGTCGCCCCGGGCACGAGGATAGCTATATAACAGATATTGAGACCTATAAAAAGAAGATAGAGGAAACTTTCCGTTTTGGCGGCGACCAGCTATTATTGCAAGGCGGCCACCACCCTGATCTGGGCCTTAAATTTTATACCGACCTGTTTCGTGAGCTTAAACAGCTGTACCCAAAACTAAAACTACATTCATTAGGTCCGCCGGAAATTGCGCACGTTGCTAAACTGGAGAGCATGAGCCATATTGATGTGCTTCGCGAAATGCAAGCCGCAGGTTTAGATTCATTACCCGGTGCGGGTGCCGAGATACTTAACGACCGTGTTCGCCGCCTTATATCAAAAGGTAAATGCGGTGGTAAAGAATGGTTAGATGTGATGCGTGCGGCCCACCAGCTAAACTTGCCAACATCAGCCACCATGATGTTTGGCCATATTGAAACTATTGAAGAACGCTTTGAGCACCTGGTTTGGATCCGTGAGGTACAATCAGAAAAGCCTGAAGGCAATTATGGCTTTGTGGCATTTATTCCGTGGCCTTTCCAGGATGATGGTACATTATTACGTAAAGTGCGCGGCATAACCAACAATGTAACCGGCGACGAATATATCCGTATGATAGCTTTAAGCCGTATAATGCTGCCAAATATTAAAAACATACAAGCATCGTGGTTAACAGTTGGCAAGCAGGTGGCACAACTATGCTTACATGCCGGCGCTAACGACTTTGGTTCTATTATGATAGAAGAGAATGTGGTATCTGCCGCCGGTGCACCACACCGTTTTACAGCCAAAGGCATACAAGATTCTATAAAAGAAGCCGGTTTCGAACCTCAGCTTCGCACCCAAAAATACGATTGGCGCGATATTCCTGCTGAAATTGAGGAACAGGTGATTGATTATTAATTTGCTCCCGAAGGGAATGTTAAATTGATTTGTCATTCTGAGTATTAGCGAAGAATCTATTATACACCATGCATTCAACGTTAGGGATTGGCGTAGATACCGGCCTTATGACTAAGGCCCAATGTCATTAAGTTAAGTATAAACCCCAGAGGGGTTAAAGCTTTGTAGAATAAAATCGAAATTATCCCATCCGTGCCATAGGTACGGAACCTTGCGTTGCGTACCTATGGCACGCTAAAAGCACTATATATATTCTCTACAAAGCTTTTACTCCTAACGGAGTATTTTACTTTTTATTAAATAATGACATTGGGCTAATGCCTGCAGTTGAGCAAAAGCCCGCCCGTAGGGAACGCTCATAATATCCTACGATATTTGCTGCGACTATACCAAATTCTTTTCCACCTTCGCACTTCATAACTTGCCAATTTTAGGACTACCAATCTTCGGACTAAATAATATATTTGCAGCGCATGGAAGATATTGAGCAATACATTGAGGCGTTGATTTTTGCATCAGAACAGGGCATACGTATGGAAGAAATATTATACTGCTTGCAGGCTGCTTTTGAGCATGATTATACTGCCGATGAGATCAATAAACATATTGATAATATCCATACTAAATATCAGAATGAAAGTTTGGCTGTAGAGATGGTAAAAATAAACAGCGGGTTTCAGTTTCTTACCAAGAAAAAGTACCACGCGGTGATAAGCCTGCTACAGTTGCAACGCTCCAAAAAGAAACTTAGCCAAGCCGCGCTGGAAACACTTGCTATTATTGCTTACAAACAACCGGTAACCAAAACGGATGTAGAGCAAATTAGGGGTGTAAACTGCGATTACTCGATACAAAAGCTACTGGAAAAGGAATTAATTGCCATTACAGGCAAGTCTGAAAGTGTTGGAAAACCTATTCTTTACGGTACAAGTAGTCTTTTTATGGATTATTTTGGCATAAACAGTATAAACGAACTACCACAGCTTAAGGAGATTACAGATAATAGCAGTGCTATTGGAGAGCCAACAGAATAAATTTTAAAATGATTTTTATTAAAAATGATTTTGATTATTTTTACTGGTAAATAATGCTGATTATAGCGTAGCAAACTAAGCCCACATTAAAAAACAATCAGGAACAGATTATAAGTTTTAACAAATAAAAATTTATTAAAATGGCAGCTCCAAAAAAACCTTTAAACACCTCTACCAAAAAAATCAGCGAAGAGGAAGATGATGACTTTGATGAGGATCCAAAACCAAGCAAAAAGGTTGCGGATGATGATGACGACTTTGATGAAGATATCCCATTGGATGATGATCTGGCTGTGGGTGGATTTGACTCATATGACCCTTATGATGATGAGGACGACGACTAAGCGTTCATTATAATATAATAATTGCAAAGCATTCAGTACCCGCTGGATGCTTTTTTTGTAATAACCACAAGCCCCTGATGAAGATAACCGAAGTTAAAAGCAAGGCCGATAAAAAAACTTTTTTAGATGTAGCCCGTATCCTTTATAAGAATGACAGCAACTGGGTATGCCCGCTTGATAATGATATTAATGCTGTGTTTGATCCTGCTAAAAACAATTTTCACCAACATGGCAAGGCTACAAGATGGATATTGAGCGACGATGCAGGACAACCCATTGGGCGCATAGCCGCATTTATTAACGAAAAAAAGGCCTTCAATTATGAACAGCCAACCGGTGGCTGTGGTTTTTTTGAATGTATTAATGATAAAAACGCGGCCTTTTTATTGTTTGATACCGCTAAAGACTGGCTCCGGATGAACGGCATGCAGGCTATGGACGGGCCAATTAACTTTGGTGAGAACGATAATTTTTGGGGGTTACTTGTGGAGGGGTTTACTCCCCCATCATATGGAATGAATTATAACCCGCCGTATTACAAAGCTTTTTTTGAGGACTATGGCTTTAAAACACAATATGAGCAAATAACGAATCATTTGGAGGTGAATAAACCATTCTCAGAAAGGTTTACTAAAATTGCCAATTGGGTTATGAATAAACCCGGTTATACTTTTGAACATTTTAAAACCTCAGAAATAGACAAATTCGCATCAGACTTTATAGAAATATATAACGACGGCTGGCAGGATTTTGAAAATTTTGCACCAATAAACCATGCTACTATAATGGAAAGCTTTAAACAAATGAAAGCCATTATGGATGAAAAGCTTATATGGTTTGCTTATGTTGATAATGAGCCGGCATCATTTGTGGTGATATTGCCCGATGCTAACCAGATGATTAAACCGCTCAATGGCAAGCTTGATCTTTGGGGGAAACTTATTTTCCTTTACCGAAAATGGAAAGGTGTATCACGTATGCGCGCAATAGTAATGGGCACTAAGCAAAAGTTC
Source organism: Mucilaginibacter sp. (assembly GCA_028288315.1). Lineage (GTDB taxonomy): Bacteria > Bacteroidota > Bacteroidia > Sphingobacteriales > Sphingobacteriaceae > Mucilaginibacter. The sequence continues at coordinate 6,329 of JAQBNY010000175.1, read as the reverse complement.
CAAAAACACGGATTGGAATCATGCCTGTTCATAAAATTAAAAGAATATGTATTGCCGTTAAAGCAGTATGATGAATTGGAACTATCCTGGGTGGGTGATTTTAATGAGAAAATGATTTCAATCCACGCTGCCGTGGGCGCTACGTTTGGCAAAAAACACCTAACGATGAGATATAAATTTTAAGCCCGAAATAAATTCCGGGCTTAAAAAATATTAAGCTGTTGCTACTTTCTTGTGTCTTAGTTCTTCAAAAAGTTCAATCACTTTCTTCTGCAGATCAATTACTTCAGTTTCGCGATCCATTAATTTTTTGTTAACGTTCTCTAACTCGCTCGCAATTTTTTGATCCTGCTCTGTTTCGTTAAAAGTAAGTAGTTGTACTACGGACATTTCAAACAATGCAGCTATCTGCTCTAAACGTGAAAGATTGATATCGGTTATGCCAGTTTCAATTTTTGAAAAGGCGGGGATAGAAATGTCTAATCTTTTAGCAACTTCTTCCTGGCTCCAACCTTTTTGGTGGCGTAATAACCGGATCTTTTTTCCAAGTGTCTTCATAAATTATATCAATTAGGATAGGTTTCTCAATAGTTAATAAAGTTACGGTTAATTTGAATAATAACCAATTATCAACAATAATTATAGTAATTTATTTTTTAATTCAATCAAATTAATGCCACCAAAATTACCTGAACTCATCATCAAAAGATTACTATTGACAATGTGTAATTCTTCCAGATATTTTAAAAGTTGTGCCGGATCATTAAAAAATATCAAATTATCGTTTGCAAAGGCATTTTTCACCGCTTCGGCAGGGTAAGGCGTTATCTTTTTTTGTTCAAACGTTTTGCGGTCAATAAAAACAATGGCTTCATCGGCCTGGTTCATTGTACCGGCATACTCATCTAAAAATTCTTTGTTAAGGCTGCTAAAAGTATGTAATTCAATACACGCTATTAGCTTTCTTAAAGGGAACTGTGCTTTAACAGCCTGTATAGTAGCCGTTAATTTTGATGGTGAGTGCGCAAAATCTTTAAAAACGGTAGCGTTATCATTCTTACCAACCACTTCCAGCCTGCGGGCTGCACCCTTAAAGGTAGTAAGGTATGAGTAGAAATCGGCTTTGGTAATACCCAAGCCTTCGCATACCAAACGGGCAGCTTCCATGTTCAGTAAATTATGCTGCCCAAACACCTGTAATGAGTAGCTTTTGCCATCTGCAATTATGTAAGTTGTGCCATTATCAATAGTAAACTCAGGCAAAACATAAGGTAATTTTTCAACCGGTACATTAAGCTTGCTTACCATTGTATTTAAAACCTCATCGGTTTGGCTGTAAATAAGCTTACCACCTGCTTGTATGGTTTCGGCAAATATTTTAAACTGATCAATATAATTATCAAACGTTGGAAAAACATTAATATGATCCCAGGCTATACCACTAATAACGCTTATATCGGCCTTGTAGATATGAAACTTTGGTCGCCTGTCAATTGGAGAAGCCAGGTATTCATCACCCTCAATTATAATTACAGGTGCATCATGGGTTAATTTCACCATGGTTTCAAAACCTTCAAGTTGTGCACCTACCAGATAATCAAAATCTTTACCTGCTTCCTGTAATGCATGCAATATCATGCTGGTAATGGTAGTTTTACCATGGCTACCCCCTATTACAACACGCTGTTTGTTTTTTGATTGCTCGTAAATGTAATCGGGATAAGAGTATATCTTTATACCCAACTCCTGGGCTTTTAACAATTCAGGATTATCAATACGGGCATGCATGCCTAATATTACCGCATCCAGTTGGGGAGTGATCTTTTCTGGATACCAACCTGTTTGTTGGGGTAAAATTCCGTACTTGTTCAAGCGCGAAGCCGATGGTTCAAACAGAACATCATCTGAGCCGGTAACATCAAATCCTTTTTTATGCAGGGCGATGGCCAGGTTATGCATGGCGCTTCCGCCTATCGCTATAAAATGTACTTTCATTAACAAATTTCAGTGCTGCAAATGCTTGACAAATAAACGTAAAAAAGTGTTACAACACCAATAATCATCTTAATAATTAACTTATTTTAACTAAAAAAAGACAATTAAAAAGCATTACGACACCAACAACTACCCAATTATTAATTTGCAATAAATTATTTTAACAGCAGTACAGGTAAAGTTGAATTTTTAGCTAACTGCTGCGAAATACTGTTGTGCATAATAGATTGCAGAAAACTATAAGTATGTGGTAAAGCAACAACCATTTGTGCTTTGTGCTCTGTAGCAAAATCAAGTATTCCGGTTATTATGTTGGGGTTGCTTACATAATAATATTTAGGGCGAAAATCTTTCAACATATTATGTAATTCGGTCTCTTGCGCTAATTGTTCAGGATCTGCGCCGGCATGCTTGCCTTCAGTATCAATATTAAGCACTAACAGTTTAATTAGCTGGTTACCCAATAACTTATTTAATATGCTCATGGGTACATTCTCTTTTACTTTCTTAAAATCGCAAGCTATCACTGCCTCTTCAATCTTTTGATAATTGTAAGTTGGTGGTATTACCATAACCGGTACCGGGCTTGCTTTCGATATCTTAATTACATGGCTTCCTATTCCTATGCTACCTTCGCGTACAGTACTGTTACCAATACTGCCTAACATTACCATATCTACATTACTGGCAATAACAGTATCAATTACAGCTCGCAGTAAATGCGATCTGTTTAATTTCACATGTATTTTAACACCTTCCTTAACCTGCTTTTGCAGCCTGGTTTTCAATTTTTCTAATTGTGTAATTCGATATACTGCGTTCTCTTCAATCTCTTCATCGCGCAGCATTAACATATCAGGATTGGGTAGGATGGTTTCTAACTCAGATATGTAATAGGCATTCATGAGTATAATATCTGTAACGTTAGTTTGATGGCTTAAACTGGCAGCAAAATTGGCGGCGTTAAAAGCAGCTTCAGAAAAATCAATAGGTACAAGATAGGTTTTCATATAAACAGGATTAGTATTCTTTGACCATATGGGTCTAAAAGTTAGTGCGCGACAAATTTAATTAGGAATTTTCCAGTGATTGTCAACACCGTTTCATATTTCAAATACATAATCAACTACCTTTGTTTTAAATATTGGGACAAACAAAAAGGGGCATTATAATAATGCCCCTTTTTGTTACAGTATAAACTTTGCAGCTACCCACTCTTTATCTTTTTTGTGGGTGATATATTTTAAGCCATACTTGCGGGCCTCGTCAGTAATGATATCGAGATCGGGTGATTCATAAAAACCACTGAAGTATATTTCGCCACCGGGCTTAAGAGCCTCTGCATAACGCTCCATCTGATCTATTAGAATATTACGGTTAATGTTAGCCAATATAATATTGTACCGCTCATGAGGGATTGCTTCTTTTGATCCGCAAAGGGCTTTAATATTGGTGATGTTATTTAGCGCCGAATTTTCGATAGTACTTTCATAACATACAATATCATAATCAATTGCGGTAATATCTGTACCGCCAATTTTAGCGGCAAGGATGGCCAGGATACCAGTACCACATCCCATATCCAATATCTTTTTGCCTGTAAAATTATTCTCCAGCATAAGGGCCATCATCATAGCAGTGGTTTGATGGTGCCCGGTACCAAATGCCATTTTAGGATCAATAACTATCTCATACGGAAATTCCGGCTTAGGTTCATGGAAAGTTGCACGAACAAAAACCTGGTCGCTTATTTGTATCGGCTCAAAATTGCTTTCCCATACCTCGTTCCAGTTCTTCTGTGGAACAAGCGTAATGTCATAACTAAAAGTGAACATTTCGCGATAAGCTCCTAAAGCTTCATCCAGCTTTTGCTGGTCAAAATCATCTACCGGAATATAAGCTTTAAAACCCAGGTCAACCTCTTCAAATGTATCAAAACCAATATCACCCAAAGCGCCTATCAGCAGGTCTTGCTGGTAATCTTCGGTAGTAATAGTGGTGAAGAGTAGTTCGTAATAATTCATTTATAAATTTAAGGTAGTAGTCAGGCAGCAGGTATTCCAACACTTGCTACCTGATTACTAAATGCTAATTAAACGCCTTAACAATATCAGTAAAGTCGCGTGATTTTAGGGATGCGCCGCCTATTAAGCCACCATCAATATCTGCCTGAGCAAAAAGTTCGGCTGCGTTTTTTGGATTACAACTGCCACCGTATAAAATGGTAGTGTCATCTGCCACTTGCTGACCGTATTTTGCAGCCAGTTCTTTACGGATAAACGCGTGAATTTCCTGTGCTTGTTCTGCAGAAGCCGTTACGCCTGTACCAATTGCCCAAACCGGCTCATAAGCCAAAACTAAAGTACCAAAAGCTTCGGCATCTAAATGGAAAACGCCTTCAACAAGCTGGCTTTTAATAATATCAAAATGCTGATTAGCTTCGCGTTCCTGTAGGGTTTCGCCTATGCAGAAGATAGGTTTTAAACCGTTCTTTAAAGCAGTATCAGTTTTTTTAGCTAAAAGCTCATTGCTTTCGCCGAAATATTGGCGGCGCTCTGAGTGGCCCAGAATAACATACTCGGCACCAACAGATTTAATTTGTTTTGCAGATACTTCACCCGTATATGCGCCAGACTCTGCCTGGTGAGCATTTTGAGCACCTACTGATATTTTACTGTAGCCTTTAGCTAACTGGGCAAGGCTGTGCAAGTGAATAAACGGGCTGCATACAACAGCTTCCTGGTTACCAGTCACTTCGTCTTTTACCATGTTTATCACTTCAGAAAACAAGGCCAAACCCTCGTTATAATCCAGGTTCATTTTCCAGTTTCCGGCTACAATTTTCTTTCTCATTTTGTTTTGTTGTAAAGTTGTAATAGTTATAAAGGTTGTAAGGGTTTTAAAGCTATAAAGGTTGCAAACTAATTTGTATTTTCAACAAAACAACCTTTACAATATTAAACCTCTCTAAACCCTTTCGTTAATTCATAAACTTCTGTAAGAATAGCTTTTTCAGCATCATCAAATTTACGGTGCGCACGGCGGGCTATCACCTTATCGACTGTTTCCATCATTTTATCAAATGCATATTCGTCAAAGCCATGCGCGCCTCCCCATGAAAAATCAGGGATGTAATTTGGTGGGTAATCCCCGCCAAACACATTTGCGCTTACCCCTACCACAGTACCAGTATTAAACATAGTGTTAATACCGCATTTAACATGGTCGGCCATTATTAATCCGCAAAATTGCAAACCTGTTTTACGCATACTTTGCGTTGAATAGTCCCACAGCTTCACTTCGGAGTAATTGTTTTTAAGATTAGAGTTGTTGCTATCGGCACCTATATTACACCACTCGCCTACTACAGCATTACCCAAATAGCCTTCATGGCCCTTTGATGAATATCCCCAAACCACTGCATTGTTTACCTCGCCGCCTATACGGCAATATGGGCCAATTGTGGTAGCACCGTATATTTTGGTACCCATTTTAATTTGCGAATATTCGCACAAAGCAAACGGTCCGCGCACATGGGTACCTTCCCAAACCTCAGTGTTGGCAGCTAAATAAATAGGGCCATTAATAGTGCTGAAACTGCAACACTCGACTTGTACACCTTCTTCAGCAAAAAAATCATTCCCTATAATAGTATTTGTGCTGCTTAAAACCGCACTGATACGGCCTTTTGTAAGCAGCTTAAAATCTTTTCTAAGTTCTATATCGTTTTTACGAAAAATATCTTCGGGATGACGTACCATAACCGGCACTCGGTCATACGCAACTAGCTGATTAAATACCGTTTGCACATCAAAATTTGCGGCATCTGCAGCATTTAACTTTACGGCTAAAAGTAGTTCCTTATATTTTAGTGCCTCACCTGTCTGTAATTTATCAATAGCTTCCAGTAAGCTCTCATCAGGACAAACAGCACCGTTAATAAATAGGTTATCGGTTTGTATGTTTATAGCAAACTTACCTTGCAGGTAAGCCTGGGTATAAAAAGAAAAATCGGCATTTAAATGTTTACCCCATTTTTCTGCAATGGTTAATATTCCAATTCGCAGATCGGCAACAGGGCGGGTATATGTTAATGGCAGAAGTGTGTTGTGCGCGTTATCGTCAAAAAGGATAATTCCCATGGGCCAAAAATAAAAAAAGTCCCCCGGTATACGGGAGACTCGTAAATATTTTATTGATAAAACACGTATATTTTGTTGTAACTAGTACGGAACTTATAAATACTTCAGGCTTTATAAACTAACTTCATTTTACCAGTGTAGAACTTGTGCGAAGTGTGAGAAATTTCTAATTTAATCAATGGATACTAGTTG
>JAQBNY010000159.1 GCA_028288315.1 Mucilaginibacter sp. | reverse complement strand
CGGCACTGCGCTGTACGGTTTAAATAAGCTTTACCTTTTAATGGAAAAACAGCACAATCGTGGCCAGGATGGCGCGGGGGTGGCTACCATTAAACTGGATATTGAACCGGGCAAACGCTACATTAGCCGGCACCGTTCAATGGCTTCAAACGCCGTTGCTGATATATTTGAGTACATCCAGAAAAAATTTGCTGAGATCCAAAAGGAAACGCCTGAGAAAATGGCCGATACTGAATGGCTTAAAGAACACGTTAGCTTTACCGGCGAAGTGTTATTAGGCCACCTGAGGTATGGTACTCATGGCAAAAACAGCATCGAAAGCTGCCACCCTTTTCTTCGTCAAAACAACTGGATGACCCGTAACCTGGTTATTGCCGGTAACTTTAACATGACCAATGTTGATGAGTTGCTGCAGCAATTATATGACCTGGGCCAGCATCCTAAAGAAAAAGCAGATACTATTACTGTTCTTGAAAAAATGGGTCATTTTATTGATACCGAAAACCAGGGACTGTTTGACCAATATAAACGCGAGGGCGTTAATGATAACATGGAGATCAGTAAAATGATAGCCAATGATATGGATGTAGCCAAAATACTGCGTAAATCTGCAAAGAACTGGGATGGTGGTTATACCATTGCAGGGATATTGGGCCACGGTGATGCTTTTGTAATGCGCGACCCGGTTGGTATACGCCCGGCGTTTTATTATTATAATGATGAGATAGTGGTTGCCGCCTCTGAGCGCCCTGCTATACAAACCGCTTTTAATATCCCAATTGAAGATATTAAAGAGATTAAACCTGGTCATGCGCTTATTGTTAAAAAGAACGGCAAGATCACTGAAGACATGTTCAGCGAGCCATTAGAGAAAAAAGCATGCTCATTTGAGCGGATCTATTTCTCTCGCGGTAGTGATGCTTCTATTTACCGTGAGCGTAAACAATTGGGCCGGCTGCTTTGCCCGCAAATATTGGATTCTATTAATAACGATATTAAAAATACCGTATTCTCATACATACCTAACACTGCCGAAGTTGCCTTTTATGGCATGGTTGAAGGGGTGCACAAATACATTAAAAAATACCAGCGCGACAGGTTGCTGAACCGCGAGGATAAAATAAGTGAAGAGGAGCTTACAGAAGTGCTATCCATTGCGCCACGTGTGGAAAAGATAGCTATTAAAGATGTTAAGCTGCGTACCTTTATTACCCAGGATGCCGACCGTAGCGAAATGGTTGCCCACGTATATGACACTACTTACGGGTTGATTAACAAGGGTGCCGATACACTGGTTGTGCTGGATGATTCAATTGTGCGAGGTACTACATTAAAACAAAGTATTTTAAAGATACTGGATAGGCTGGGCCCTAAAAAGGTTGTAGTGATATCATCAGCACCGCAAATTCGTTACCCTGATTGCTATGGTATTGACATGTCACGCATGGGTGAATTTGTTGCTTTTGAGGCAGCTATCAGTTTACTAAAAGAGCAAGGTAAAGAGAATATTATTACTGAGGTTTACCAAAAATGTAAGGATAGTTCTAAATTGGCCAAGGAAGATGTTATTAACTATGTAAAGGCCATTTATGCGCCGTTTACCGATCAGGAAATATCTGACCGCATAGCTCAAATAATTACTCCTAAAAATATTAAGGCCGAAGTACAAGTGCTTTATCAAACATTAGATAATTTGCACATTGCTTGCCCTGATCATACTGGCGACTGGTACTTTAGTGGTAATTACCCAACCCCAGGAGGTAACAAAGTAGTTAATCGTGCTTTTGTTAACTGGATGGAAGGTAAGAACCAAAGAGCATATATGTAATTTTTGAAGCGAAAGCTAAAAGTAAGAGGCGGAGAGTATAACTTTTCGCCTTTTGTGTTTGTAAGGCTTTTCTTTTATGCCTGCAAATTAACCCAAGGCATAGAATGGCTCTTGAAATACTATTTAATTGCCTGTAGGTGCCGAGAATATAAAGTGGGTAACCAACCTGTCTATCAATACCAGCGATGCTATAATGAGTGCTATACCTGCTACCTCGTTAAGGCGGTGTACTAACTTTTTGGATATGCGGTCGCGAAGCTTGTTGGCATAAAATGCCTTAGTGGTATCAAGCCCAAACTGTACTACTAGTATAGTGATAAACATAATAGCTATTTTAAGTGACCTGTTATGTACACCCTGGTGGTATACGGTACTGGCTGCACCTATAACAACCGTCCAATGGAAGAGGATAGTTGGATTAAATATGCACATTACAAACCCTTTAAAGAAATAACCGGCACGGTTTATCTTATTGGGTATTACATTTTTATAATTAACATCGGCCTTTTTAAAAATGTAATACACACCTATAGTGAATAATACAACGCTGCCAACTATGCCGGCAACGGTTTTATCATTAGATGATATGTCAAAATATTGCGATCCGAATAGTATAGCACCCACAAAAACCATATCGCTGCACACCACACCAAGAGCTAAAGCAACGCCCGCATGGAAGCCTTTTTCAATACTGGTTTTTATTAATGCGAAAAAAACGGGGCCGGTAATAAACGTAAGGACTAAACCAAACCCAATCCCCGAAATAATAGCTTCTATCATTAACTAAGGCTTATATTCCTGTTTTGTCCTGTAAAAAATCAGGACGCTAATATGCAACTTTTATATGTTAACTAACAAACTTTAAAATTGTGATTATTATTTTGAAAAAATTATAGCCATTATTATAAAAATTAATTTAAGTTTAGTGCTTTAATCACACCAAATAGTAACAACCCTATTTCAATAATGGAACAACACAATACTAAAAGCTATGGTTCAGCATTATACACGCTAATCACGGTATTTTTCTTTTGGGGATTTTTAGCCGCCTCTAACGGTATATTTATACCTTTTTGTAAAGAACACTTTCATTTAACCCAATTCGAATCACAATTAATAGATTATACCTTTTACGGTGGATACTTTGTTAGTTCCCTGGTGTTATATCTTATATCAAAGGTAAGTAAGGTAGATATTGTAAATAAGTTTGGTTACAAAAACGTAATTATTATTGGCTTGTTATTATCGGCGTTTGGTGCAGTATTAATGATACCTGCGGTAAAGGCTGATTCTTTTGGGCTGGTTTTAGGGGTTGAATTTGTGATTACCCTGGGTTTCTCATTACAACAAACCGCTGCAAACCCATTCGTAGTGGCCCTTGGTACCCCGGCAACCGGTACACACCGTTTAAATTTTGCTGGTAGTATAAATAATTTAGGCGGTGTTTTAGGCCCCGTTATTTTAAGTATCATTTTGTTTGGAAGCGCCAGTAAGATTATCCCGGCCTCTGAAGTAAAAATATCATCTGTAATTAATTTGTATTTGATATTAGCAGGGATGTTTGTGGCTGTGGCTGTATTCTTTTGGGTATCAAAGCTGCCTAAAGTTACCAGCGATGAAAAAATTGAACCAAGCAAAAAAACCACTTTGCCTTTGTTGATTATATTAGTGGCTTTTTGCCTCGTGAACCCTGAATTGAGCGCATATACACACTTACCACAATCTTATTTTGTATATGCATCGTTAGTGATCATTTTGGTCACTTTGTTTTCTGCAATGTTTTCAGCATCAAAAAACAAAGAGGGATGGGGTGCCATGCAATACCCTCAGCTTATTTATGGTATGATAGCTATATTTACTTATGTAGGTACCGAAGTAACTATTCAAAGTAATTTAGGGTCTTTAGTTAAAACTGCTGATTTTGGTGGTTATAGTGAATCTGAGATCGCTCCGTTCATCTCCTTATATTGGGGAAGCTTGATGATTGGCCGCTGGACAGGTGCCATTGCTGCTTTTAACCTTAAGAAGGCCACTAAAAATATTCTTACAGTTGTAGTTCCATTTACTGCCTTTGGGATTATATTGGTTGTAAACTTAATCAGTGGCCGCGACGTATCTCACTTGTATACTTACGCAATCCCTGTTTCAATTTTGGTACTTGCATTTTTTATTGGCCAACAAAAACCAATTCGTACACTAACCATTTTTGGTGTACTTGGTATAATAACTATTGTAATAGGATTATTAACTACAGGCCGTTTAGGTTTGTTCGCGCTAATTAGCGGAGGTTTATGCTGCTCTATCATGTGGCCCTCAATTTTCTCACTGGCTGTTACAGGCTTAGGCAAATATACCAGCCAGGGCTCGGCATTCTTAATTATGATGATATTGGGTGGTTCAATTATACCACCATTACAAGGTATTTTAGCAGATACTACTTCAAATGTGGTAAGCGGTATGAGTGGTATTCACTTTTCTTACATAGTACCTGTTATTGGCTTTGCATATATTGCATTTTACGCCTGGAAAGCCGGTAGTGAGTTGAAGAAACAAGGAATTAATATTGATGAGGTGGAAGCTGGTACAGGTTCAGGACACTAATTCTTAAAAGAAATAATCTTTAACACGAGGTTAGTTGTTTAATACAGCTAACCTCTTGTGTTTAATTATAAATCAAATGAACAAACCCAGTTTCGATAATATTTTCATGAATCTGGCAACCGACCTGGCCAAACGCTCACATTGCGTTAAGGCCCAGGTCGGTGCCGTTTTAGCTAAGGACACACGTATTATATCAATAGGTTATAATGGTCCGCCTGCGGGTACCCATAACTGTGACGAGGAATGGCCTGAAGCAGGCTGCGCCCGCGATTCAAAAGGAAGCTGCTCGCTTGCATTACATGCCGAAGAGAATGCCATATTATATGCCGTAAAAAACGGTGCTAATTTGGAGGGTGCTACATTATATACTACGCTATCGCCATGTCTGCCTTGTGCCAGGCTAATATTTTCTGCCGGTATTAAACATGTTTACTTTGATAAATCATACGCTCAATACAAAGGCTTGGTAAGCGATGAAGGGGTTGATTTTTTGAACAGGTTTGGAGTAAGCGCGGTGCAAGTGAGCGAGGCTGTTTGAGAAATGTTTAAACGCTTCGTTCCGGAGAACGAAGACAACCGGCCGTAAGGAGCTCATTAATTCCATTAAGGAAAATTAAAAGCATTTAATAATCCCTACATGCTTGCTCCGATTTTTCTATCGAAGATTGCTTCATTCCTCGCAATGACGTCTTATTGTATTTTATCTCTTACCTTAAGCCTTCAAAAGCGGCTCTACCTTATCCAAGGCGAACTGCAACTGCTGTTCAGGGGTGAGGTTAGTGTTATCCAATATAATGGCGTCATCGGCCCTTACCAGCGGACTTTCGGTACGTGTTGTGTCTGCATAGTCGCGGTGGGCTAAATTCTCAAATATCTCTTCTAATGTTATTTCAGGGTTTTTTACATGAATCTCTTTATAACGGCGCTCGGCACGAATTTTTGGGTCGGCAGTCATAAAGAGTTTAACAGGGGCATTAGGGAAAACGGCTGTTCCTATATCGCGGCCATCCATCACAATATTTTTTGATTTACCCATGCGCTGCTGTTGTTTTACCATTTCGCGGCGAACTTCTCGAAGGGCAGATACCTCACTTACCTTTTCAGAAACGGGCATTAAGCGTATTTCTTCAGATACTTCTTCGTCATTAAGGGTGATGTGCGTTTCGTAATCGCGTGAATGAAAATTGAGGTGAATGTTTTTTAAGGCCTCCTCAATTTGCGCGTGGTCAGTTGAGTTGATATTATTCCTCAAAAAGTATAAAGCAACCGCCCGGTACATTGCACCACTATCAACATATATAAAATGAAGCTTTTTTGCTAAAGCCTTGGCCAGGGTACTTTTACCGCATGATGAGTAGCCGTCAATAGCTACTACTATATTTTTGCTCATCGGGGAACGAAGTTACGGTTTTTGGTGATTAGTTGATTATATGAATAGCCTATCACTGTATTTTTGATTGATAAAGCCATTCACTCAATTAACCTAATTCGAACTTAATCAACTAAATTTGGCCATGAACTTTAATAAGGCCGACCTGCAAAAAGAAATTTCCTACAAAACATCACGCAGTGGCGGTAAGGGCGGGCAAAACGTTAATAAGGTATCTACCAAGGTAGAGCTGTTGTTCTCCATAAATGATTCTGTATTATTTACTGATGAAGAAAAGCTGTTACTGAACGAAAAACTGCAAAATCGTTTTAATAAAGATGGTTATGTGCAGGTAATATGTGATGAGGAACGAAGCCAGTACCTGAATAAAGAAATAGCGGTTGAACGCCTTGTTGTGTTACTTACTAATGCCCTGCATAAACCTAAAGTTAGGAAAGCTAGTAAGGTGAGCAGGGCCGCCAAGCTGACCCGTTTAAGCAATAAAAAAATGCAGGCTAGTAAAAAGGATAACCGTAAACGGAACTTTGATATTAATTAAAGCGGTATAACACGCTTAATGATCCCCATTGGTGGCTATGTACCATCCCTCGTACATCTTTAGTATCAAATATTGCCGAAAAGTCAAATATAAAACGACCACCTGCATAGCTTGCACCTAACTGGTTACTAAATACAACAGGTTTAATATCACCGGTTACTTC
>JAQBNY010000157.1 GCA_028288315.1 Mucilaginibacter sp. | reverse complement strand
TAAGTTTATCAAAGCGGCAGTCCTTACTATTATTAAACTACAAGCAAATTAATTAGCTTTGATAAACCTTCCATAAAACCAAACAAATGAAGTTAAGAAACATCACTTTTTATCTTTTTTTTGCTTTAGCCACCTGCCTTTGTGCTTGTAAAAGCACTACCGAAAAGCAAAACACCACTATTGCTTTAAGCGATTACTTTAAAGATACAACCGCAGGTGTAAAAACAGGGGGTGTACAAATGGTAGCTATTACTACACCTAAAGGTAAGTTTAATGTATGGACCAAAAAGCTGGGTAATAACCCAAAAATGAAACTATTGTTGCTGAATGGCGGTCCGGGTGCCACACATGAATATTTTGAGTGCATGGAAAGCTTTTTACCTGCTGAAGGTGTTGAGCTGATCTATTACGATCAGTTAGGTTGTGGTAATTCTGATAACCCAAAGGATACCAGTATGTGGGACCTGCCCCGGTATGTTGAGGAAGTGGAGCAGGTAAGGCAGGCATTAAACCTTGATAAAGATAATTTTTATTTACTGGGTCACTCCTGGGGAGGTATATTGGCTACAGAATATGCATTAAAATATCAGCAGCATTTAAAAGGACTCATCATATCTAACATGATGGTTAGCTGCCCTGCGTATGGCAAGTATGCCAATGAGGTTTTAGCCAAGCAGTTTGACCCGAAGGTACTGGCTCGCATACGTGCAATTGAAGCAAAAGGTGATTTTGAGAACCCGGAGTATATGCAATTACTGCTTCCTAACTTTTATGCAAAACACATATTAAGGATGCCGCCAGAAAAATGGCCAGAGCCGGTTAACCGCTCTTTTGGAAAAATTAACCAATCGTTATATGTAACAATGCAGGGGCCTAGCGAATTTGGCATATCCGGCAAATTATTAAAATGGGATCGTACAAAAGATATTAGCAAGCTGTATGTTCCGGCGTTGAGCATTGGCGCGCAATATGATACTATGGACCCAAAACACATGCAATGGATGGCTACCCAATTTCAAAACGGCAGTTACCTGTACTGTGCCAATGGCAGCCATATGAGCATGTATGACGATCAGCAAACTTATATGAACGGCCTTATTAAGTTTATAAAAGGTGTTGATGCAGGAGAGAAAAAAGTAAAATTAAATTAATAATTATATCACCGGCTTATCATTAACGTCTGCTTCGGCTACGTTACCGCCGTGGCCTTTGGCATCAAACGCGCGGAACTTTACTACACCTGTTGCGTTAACCGGTCCCTGGTAAATCTTACTGTTCGCATTAGGCTCAGTACCATCAGTAGTATAACGAATAATCATTCCCGGAAACTGGATGTTGCTTACATATTTTCCGTCCTGTAAAATAACTCCGGGCTTTGGTATTCTGAAACTGTATCCACTGTTATAATAAGCCAAACGCGGCAGTTCTCTTTTACCTAAAATGTTCAGGAATTTACTCCAATCCTGATTATATAATTCGCGGGCTTTAGCCGTATCCCGTTCAGTTGCCCATGATGGGTCTTTGGCCCAGGCACGTTCGGCCAAACCTATAAGTTTTGGAAACATCATATACTCCATACGCTCGGCACTTTTAACTGTTTCGGCCCATAAAGCACCTTGCAGTCCAATAATATTTTCCTTACCATAATCGGTTAAGCGTTGCTTGCCTATAAATAAGCTTCGGTTTATAGGTTGTCCGTTCTTATCAACATCGGCATTTTTGAAGTAATCATACGGGATAAAAGAAAAGAACTTATCTATGCCCAAATATGCGCCCCAATAATAACCCGGCTCATCAAATGATTTGTAATTGGCCATATCAAAATACAGGTTGGTAACACAGGTAAGCACTACTTTGTATCCGCCGTTAGCCAATTTGTAAGCCAAATCCTCTTGCCCATCACCCAATACATTGTTCCAAACATCAACCTGCATGTTCTCATTCAAAAACTGCGGATTAACTACATAGGCAGATTTTCCGTCAAGCGTAGTTTTGCGCAGCGCCATCTCTTCCCAGCCAGCAAGTTTGATATTGCGTTTTTTTAGTATATCATTTACCCTGCCGTAAAAATAATACCACAAGTCGCCAGTGCTTTTTATTTCGGGATGGGTAGCTTTTAAAGCTAAATAAGCAGGTGATTTTTCCCAAACATGGGGAGGCACTTCGTCGCCGCCAAAATGGATGGCAGGTAATGGGGCCCCGGCTTCTTTGTACATTGCAGCCAAGTCGTTAACTACCGTCTCCACATAGGTGTAGGTTGATGGTAGCGATACATCAATCACGTTATCGTTCCAGTACTGTACCGAGCGATATTCAGATTTATCATTTAAATCACGCAGTAAATAGCGGCTTGCGCCTGCTTTATCACCCGCTGCCAGTAAACGATCATATCGTGCATCCATCGCTTTAATTGAGGCACGCGCATGACCTGGTGTTTCAATTTCAGGGATAACAGTTATATGGCGTGCGGTAGCATATTTCAATATTTCAATATAATCAGCTTTGGTATAAAATCCGGTACCTGCAGCATTGCCAAAATCAGGACCAGAACCATGCGATGCAGGTAAAAAACCTTTGCTATTTAAAGTATGCCCGCGCTTTGAACCAACGGCTGTAAGTTCAGGCAGTGATGGAATTTCTATACGCCAGCCCTCATCATCAGTTATGTGCATGTGCAATGTATTCAGTTTGTATACAGCCATCAAGTTAATGAGCTTTAACACTTGCTGCTTACTTTGAAAATTACGTGCTACATCAAGCATTACCGCACGATAAGGAAAACGCGGCTCATCGGTAACATTCAAACAAGGAACAGAGATTTTAGCCTGCGGATTTGCCCAATATTCACCCGAAACCGCGGTTTTAAAAGATTGAATACCATAAAACAAACCGGCAGTGGTTGACGCGCTAATAGTCATTGCCTCGGGCGTGATAAATAACTTGTAGGCTTCGGCACCTAAACTGTCCACTTTTTTAAAAATGATTTTTTTGCCGGATGCTGTGCTTTTTATTTTGCTGCCTAATAGCTTTTCCAACCCGGTTATAAAGTAGGCTTTCTCCTTTTCAAACAACGGATCGCTCACAATATTAACCGCATTGGTGATCACAAAATTGCCACTGTTCTCCTGATAATTTAAGGGTGTAGGAATTATTTTTTGAAGTTGCTTTGCAGGTATATCCTGTATTATCTTGTTTTGATTATAAATAACTTCAGGCGTTATTAATCCCTGGTAAGCAGGCTTGTATGATTTAATAATAAAATCTAACGGAGAATAACCTTTATTAGGTTCAGTATCCCAAACCAGATAAGGGCCTTCAATAGCATCCGTAAAATTCACTACCGTCGATTCGCACACATATTCTATCCGGGCGCTTTCGCCTGGCTTTATGGCTGTGAATTTATCATTGGGAGTAAAACTATACAAGTCGCCGTTCACCTGCTCAATTTTGGCATTGCCACTTGTAGCATTAACTAAAAAATTGCGCGATGAGTTAAAATATATCTTCCAGCCGGTAGCCGGGAACGCTGTTTTATCTGTATTGGTAATGGTGATGGCAGTAAGCGCCATTTGCTTGTTCTGGTAGTTATTATCTACCACTTCCCAGCTTATGGTTAGTTTACTTGCATTAAACCGGGGCTCATCTGCCTTTAAAGCAAACGATTTGATGGTGGTAAGCAGAACCAGTGACAGGATTAATAGGCTGCGCATTTTGCAAATATTTTAGGTTTTGAAACGTAAATATAGGTAAATTTATATTTTAATATGTTACCAATACTTTTTAAAGTATTTTTTAAAGTGAGAACTTCACCCAGCCTTTACCTTCGTAGCCAAATATGAATTGTTTTGGATGGATGATCTCTGCCAGTATCTCTACAGAGTCAACTATCCTTGGGCCAGGCCGGTTAAAATATTGGTTACCATCTGCAATGTAAATACGATTATTTGTTACCGCTTTCAAATCATTAAAGCCGGGTTGCTGGAGCAGTATATAAATCTCCCGCATAGTGCGCTCTATTGAGAACCCGCAGGGCATCAGCAAAATTACATCCGGGTTTTGCGCTTTAATATCTTCCCAGTTTACATAAGGTGAGTGTTTACCCGCCTGCGCTAAAATAGGTACACCACCAGCTATGGTAACCAATTCAGGTACCCAGTTGCCTGATATCATCATAGGTTCGAGCCACTCAATACAGGCAACTGTTGGCTTGGTTTCTACAAACTTTAATTTATGTTTAATAATATCTACCCGCTCGTTCAGGTCTTCCAGTAAGCGCTCACCGGCTTCGGGTACATTAAGCGAAGCGGCAACGTTGGCTATATCCGTAAATATATCGTCCAAGCTATTTGGCTGTAGCGATATGATCTTTGCCTGCTTATCTAAATAATTTTCAAGTGCCTGCTCTACCTGCGGTAATGATACAGCGCAAACTTCGCACTGTGCCTGGGTAATTACCACATCGGGCGTAAGTGCTTTTATCACTTCGCGTTTAACAGTATAAACTGATAAGGCCTCTGTAAGTATCTCTTTAACTTTTACATCTATTTCTACACTGCTTAAGCCATCCGGAAAATTTGCCTCTGAGCATACCGGCAAGTTTTGTACACCTTCCGGATAATCACACTCATGTGAACGGCCAACCAGATTATTTTGCAGCCCCAGGGCGCAAATTATTTCAGTAGCGGAGGGTAATAGGGATATTATTTTATCGGCAGGCATGTTTATGCAGATGGTTTTAAGGTGCAAATATGCAAATTTAAGGGTTTGCAATGCATCTAAAATTCTTATAGTATAGTCATAATTTCTTGCGGATATTATTTGGCTATTAAAATATATCTTTGCGCCAATGATATTCCTTACCTTTTTTATCGGGATCATAGCTAATTTTATAGGCTATATACCACCGGGCAACATTAATTTAACGCTCATACAAATTACTATTAACCGGGGGATAAAGCAGGCGCTACAATTTATCATCGCTTTTTCAATAGTTGAATTTTTCTTTACTTACGTGGTTATGCAAGGCGCCAAATGGCTGTCTGAGGAGGTTAGGTTAGATACCATTATTGACTGGGTAATGGTTGTTTTGTTCGGCACTTTAGGTACAATTACCTGGCTAAACCGCAATAACCCACCAAAAACCACCTACTCCGAGCACGCCAGCATTAAGTACGGCATACTGCTGGGCTTTTTAAACCCCATGCAAATACCTTTCTGGATGGTGACCGGTACATATTTAATTACCCATGAATGGATTGAAGACGGCCGTTTAGCTTTGGTAATTTTTAGCATAGGTTCGGCAGCGGGGGCATTTATAGCTTTGTTTTTATACGCAAAGTTTGCAAGCTACCTGCAAAAGAGATTTGCACTCAGCACTCGTTTTATAGATACAGGAATTGCTATACTTTTCTTTGCCTTTGCAGCATACCACATTTTTAAGCAGATATACCTGGTATTTTTTAAGCACCGGTAAATTTTTTCATCCTGAAGAACGACGGGGGCTATCGGCGATTAGATGCTTCAAACGTTCAGCACGACATTTCCAACTACACCTCAGTCTCAGTCGTTTTGGTATTAATGTTCCATATCTTTTCTGCTTTGCGGCCAATGAGCCAGAATGACATAGCAAGTATAGAAAAGAACAACGTTTTGTTGGTATGGTCCCAAAAATATTCGAAGTATTTGGTATAAAGGAAAATGATAAGAAAAGTAATGCCGAACTCACGGGCTATAACATCTTTGCTTTTTAAACCATATAGCATAAAGGCAACGGCAACCACAGCCGAGATGATTCCCCAATAAAATATGCTGATCTGTTTAATCTGCCACCAGGTATCAATGCTGCCATAGTTACCAAATATGCTAAACAACCAAAGCGACATGAACAGGTACAGCATGCCCACCACATAAGTGATTTCCCAGAAAAAGGCAAACCATTGGCGGTTTTTTAACACATGGCAGGCTGCTACCAACAGTAGCCCAAAAACCACAAACCGTAAAGGATAGTTCATCCCCAGAAAATACAGCGCCCATTTGGTTTGATAGCCTGTTTCGGTACCAAACCAGCTACCCAGCGATACCAGGGCAAAAAGCCATATCATCCTTGAACCCATACGCCAGGCCAAAAAACCATATACAAATACCGATACCAAAAACAACACGGAATAGTGACCCGAGCCATTATCAAATGTTTTGCCCAGGTACGCAATGCAGCATGCAGTGAACAGCACACCAGTAAATATTACGGCTTCATTACTAAAAACCTTTTCAGGATTGCGCTTCTTACTTCTATGGCCCAGATAAAATAAGCCGGCAGCCAAAGCACCTGATAATATACTTATAACAATATCCGGCGTTTCATACAGGCCTTTTATCCATTTAATAACCGCATCATCCACAATAAGTGAGCCTACCGCTACAACGCCGCATATAAGGGCTACCCAAAATGAATACTTAGCCAGGCGCATCCAATCAAAGCCCTTTACCTCGTATGAATTACGCAGCTTATTGGCCAGTTCGGCATCAACAACATGATTTTTTTCCCAGTGGGTAATGGTATCGTTTAAAAAATCACTCTCTTGCCTGTCGAGATTTAGTTTAGCCATTGAATAATTGGTAGATATGTTCTTAACTCAAATCTATTGAATTATATGAAAGTTAAGGAATTGAAAAGGAAGTTTTTGTGAGGGCATATACCAGCTTGATAGCATTTTAGCTAAAAGCCACTATCCCTTTAATTGTTCCGTCCCATAAATGGGATGGCAATGAATAAAACACTCATTGTTGTTGGGCTGAGGCAAACGGACGCAAACAGGACTTATGTATTAAACCCGGGACCATTCATTACCAACAGGGCCAGTACATCTTCCTTATCCTTGCCTAATTGAATTACCAGTTCGTCTAATGAGGCGAATTTGATATCCTCTCGTACAAAGTGCAGAAATTCCATGCGGAGTTCTTTATTATAAATATCGGCGCTGAAATCAAATATATTCACCTCTATATTACGTGTCATGCCGTTTACAGTGGGGCGGGGACCAATATATGCCATGCCTTTATATGCCTTGCCTTCAACATATACTTTTACGGCATAGATTCCATCAGATGGGATGAGTTTATACCTCTCCTCCACCATTAGGTTAGCAGTTGGGTAACCCAAAGTGCGGCCCAATTGATCACCACGGATAACTTTACCGGTGATAAAGAATGGATAACCCAAACATTCATTAGCTATATAGATGTCGCCACACAGCAACGCCGTTCTGATGCGGGTTGAGCTGATAGCTACGTCGTTTATATCTTGCTCTGGTATTTCTATCACTTCAAAACCGTAAACCGGCGCCTGGGCAAGCAAATCCTGCAAACCGCCTTGCCTGTCCTTACCAAAACGATGGTCATAACCAATAACAATCTTTTTAGTCCCAATCTTATTAACTAGTACGTCGCGGATATACCCTTCCGGCGATTGGTTAGAGAAATCCCTTGAAAAGGGTGTAATAATAAGGTGATCTACACCTAATTGCTCCAGCAGTCCGGCTTTCTCTGTAATGGTGGTAATAAGCTTTATGTTCTCGTCTTCGGGATGCAATATCATCCGCGGATGCGGAAAAAAAGTAAGAATAACGGTTTCACCTCCTGATGCTGTTGCCAGTTCCTTTATGCGCGATATTATTTTACGGTGGCCAATGTGCACACCATCAAAAGTGCCTATGGTAACTACGGCATTTTTAACAGGCGTAAATTCGTCAATATGGTGGTAGATTTTCATTCTGTTCAGCACAAAGGTAAAAGGAGAAAGGACAAAGGAGAATGGTTTTGCTAATTGAAATGTAAAAATTACAAATCGGCAGAGCCAGTTTGCATGGCCTTGAGCTCGTGGATAGTGCTAACCAATTCGAAAACCTCGTGGGCATCCTCAACACGATAGTTCCCACTACGGGTACGCCGTAATTTTGAGAGATAAGCGCCATTATTTAAAGCTTCACCAAAATCATTTACCAGTGAGCGGATGTATGTTCCTTTGCTGCATACCACACGAAAATCTACTTCGGGCAGTTCAATGCGGGTTATTTCAAATTCAGATATAGTTACATTACGCAGGCGCAGTTCCACATCCTCGCCTCTGCGGGCTTTTTCATACAGGCGCTCACCATCAATTTTAATGGCCGAATGCGCAGGAGGATATTGCTGTATATCGCCAATGAACTGCGTACAGGCAGCTTTTATTTGCTCATCATTAAGATGACTGACGTTAAACTTCACTTCTGGCTCACTTTCCAAATCGTATGTTGGAGTAGTTGCGCCCAGTATCATGGTGCCGGTATATTCTTTCTCTTCGGCCTGAAAGGTATCTATCTGCTTGGTCATTTTACCTGTGCAGATAATAAGCAACCCTGTAGCCAGCGGATCAAGCGTGCCGGCATGGCCCACTTTAAGTTTTAACGGTTTAAATGAGTTGCGAATTTTGCCTACAACATCAAAGCTGGTCCACTCGTAGGGTTTGTTAACCAGCAATAACTGACCATCGGCAAAGTCTTGAATATTTTTGAAAGGGTAGCTCAAGATAAATTATATAACCTTTAAATCATGGCCTGATACGATAAGAATAATGATTATTCCTCCTACCAAAATACGGTACCAGCCAAATAACTGGAAGCCGCGGCGCTCTAAAAAGGTGATGAATGTTTTAATAGCCAACAAAGCTACTATGAAAGCGATAACATTACCAATGGCTAAAAGTTTAATTTCTTCCCCGGTGAATACGTGACCTTCTTTGTAAAAATCATACAGTTTTTTCACTGTTGCAGCAAACATGGTAGGCACTGCTAAAAAGAACGAAAACTCGGCAGCGGCCTTACGACTTAGCTTTTGCGACATCCCACCAACAATGCTGGCAGCAGAGCGTGAGGTTCCGGGAATCATGGCCAGGCACTGAAAGAAACCTATCTTTAACGCCGTTAAATAGGTTATTTGTTTTTCTTCCTTAACTACAGATTGGCTAAACCATTTATCAACAAATAATAAAATGATACCGCCAACAAACATGGTAATACCTACTGTTAAGGCGCTATCTAATAAGGCATCTATCCTTTTACTGAACAGTAAACCAAAAATAGCAGCCGGGATAAAGGCCACTATTAGCTTAACGTAAAAATCAAGAGTTTGAAAAAAACGTTTAAAGTATAATACTACTACCGATAATATTGCCCCTAACTGTATAGCCACAGTAAATAGCTTTACAAAATCGTTACTGGCTATGCCCATTACTGATGAGGCAATAATCATATGCCCTGTTGATGATATCGGCAAAAACTCCGTGATGCCCTCAATAATAGCGAGGACAATTACATGTATTAAATTCATTAGTTAGTGGATGGCTTTTTTAAGATTGCATAAAATCCTAAACCAAAGCCAGCAAGCACTACTATTGGTGCAATAACAATTTTAGTAGTGCTATAAATATCTGTAGTACCGCTCATTAGCACAAAACCAAATGCCACTATAGCAATGCTTATAATTAATATACGATAGTTCTCTTTTCCGAATATGAATTGTACCGGTGCTGTTGCCTGGGGCTTGGCTGCAGTTGTTGTTTTAGTAGCAGCCGCTTTTGTTTGTTGCAATGCCATATATTTAATTTGATGAATTGTTGATTTAATGAATTAGTAATTGAGTAATTCTCTCAATTACTGTTACCTATATAGATCGTATATTTTTAAACGTAAAAACTTGTTAACTGCCAGGAAGGTACTAAAGGCAGATATAAATATGCCCAAGCCTATTATTCCTAAAAACACAATTCCAAACTCGGTATAACTTTGCAGTATTATCAGGTCAGGGATTTGTTTGTTGGCCAGGTACAAGGTACCAATTAGTATTACTACAGATATTAACGCGCCCAGCAGGCCATGCCAGATACCATAAAGCAAGAATGGTTTGCGGATAAATCCTTTTGTAGCACCTACCAACTGCATTGATTTTATTAAAAATCGCTGTGAATAAATAGCCAGCCTGATAGTATTATTAATTAACGCTACCGACAGGATTATAAATATACCTGCAAAGGCCAATATAATTAAGCTGATAGAAGTAAGGTTGGAATTCATTTGATCTACCAGTGATTGCTGGTATTTAACTTCTTTAACCAACGGGTTTTTAAGCAAAGTAGCCTTAAATTTTTCTATATCGGTGTTATTGGTATAATCTGCCTTCAAATAAACATCGAGCGATTGCGATAGCGGGTTATAACCTAAGAACTTTACAAAATCTTCGCCCAGGTCTTTTTGCAAATTGCGGGCGGCAAGTTCTTTACTTACATACTGAGTTTGCTTAACCATTGGATTGGTATCCAGCTGTTTTTGCAATTGCAGTACGTCGGTTTCATGAGCCGAATCGTCCATGAAAAGATTAAGCACAATGTTTTCTTTTACATAGCGCGACAAGTTATTGGCATGTACCAATATTAAGCCCAGTAACCCTATCATTAATAAAACCATGGCTATACCAAAAACGGTTGATATATATATCGTTTTTATCTTTTTTGATGATTCGCTTGCTTCAAATTCTTCCATTTATCTTAGATATGAGATTTAATATAGGAGACCTGAGACTCTATATCTTACACTAATTTGTTTGCGAAATTAACAAACACGCCCTAAAGGTAAAAGTTTATAGCGTATAATTAACAATAATTAACGCCCGATGTACACTGGTAGTGTTTATCCCTGTTGAGATTATAAACAAAAGGTATTCTTGCCTGTTATTAAACCATGACAAAGCCCGCAAACGATCATAACAAACCTTCGCCATCTGATACGCCTACCGAACGGCCTGCAGATAATGGCCATAAAAGTGTAGTTAAAAAAAAAGACAAGCAATATCATGCTGATGAACCTGAACAGGAAAATGTTGCCAAGTATTATGAGAACAGAGAGCAGCCTGTAGCGCCTGTAAAAAATCCACCAAAAAAAGATCAGCCTGATGCGTCTGATGACGACGCCCGCCGGTTGGAATCAAAATAATTATTCTACAGGCTTGGCTATTCCTGCCGAGTTAAACTGCAGATCGTATAGTTTGCGGTAATAGCCGTTCTCTATACGCAGCAATTCCTGATGGGTACCGGTTTCCTTTATCTCGCCATGGTCAAGCACTATAATCTTATCTGCATTTTGTATGGTTGATAAGCGGTGTGCTATTACAATGGCTGTACGGCCCTGCATCAATTTGTTAATGGCATTTTGTATCAGCAATTCAGTTTCGGTATCTACAGATGATGTAGCTTCATCCAGCACCAATATAGTTGGGTTATAAACCAACGCACGTATAAAAGAGATGAGCTGCGCCTGCCCTGCTGATAGTGTTGCGCCACGTTCCATCACGTTATAATCATACCCACCGGGTAGGCGTTCAATAAAATCATGGGCACCTACATCTTTGGCAGCTTTTATGATCTCTTCACGGGTAATGCCGGGATTATTAAGGCTGATGTTGTTCCCAATGGTATCGGTAAACAAAAACACATCCTGTATCACTGTAGCTATTTTTGACCGCAGGTAGTCTACCTTGTACTCGCGAATATCTATCCCATCTACCTTCACTTCCCCCTTACCAATATCATAAAAACGGTTCAGGATATTGATGGTTGATGATTTACCTGCGCCTGTTGCGCCAACCAATGCCAGCGTTTCGCCTGGTTTTATGTGAAAATTTATATTCTTTAACACCCAGTTTTCATCATTGTAAGCAAACCAAACGTTATTGAACTCTATTGCGCCTTGTAAAGTAGATGGGGTTAGCTTGCCTTCATCAATGGCCACTTCATCAGTATCCAAAACTTTAAAAATCCTGTCGGCACCCACCATACCCATTTGCAGGGTGTTAAATTTATCGGCCAGTTGGCGTATTGGGCGAAAAAGCATGTTTAACAATACAATAAACCCTGTAATAACACCCGGTGTAACGCCGCCCGGTGATGCAGAAATACTGTGCATTTGTTGATCGTTCAGTATACGTTTACAGCCATACCAAACCAGCAAGGCCATACAAATGGCAAATAAAATTTCTACAACCGGAAAAAAGATAGAATAATACCAGTTAGAGCGAATGTTGGCATCGCGATATTTTTTATTAACCGATTGAAATTTGTGCATCTCCTGTTCTTCGCGGGCAAAGTATTGTATAATGCTGATACCGCTAATATGCTCGGCCAAAAAAGTATTTAACTGAGCCACCTGTGTACGCACTTCCTGAAAGGATGATTTTATAGCCTCTTTAAACACATAAGTTGATGCAAAAAGCAAAGGCATGGGTATTAGCGTAATTAATGCCAGCTTCCAATCCTGCCAAAGCATGTAGCCAATAACCGCAATCACCAGCAGCATGTCACCCATTATAGAGATCAACCCTTCAGAAAAAATATCGGCAATAGTTTCCAGATCAGATACCGTACGGGTAATAAGCATACCAATAGGCGTGCGGTCAAAGTACTTTAAACGCAAACTGGTAATATGATTAAAAATATCTATCCGCAGGTCACGAATCACCGACTGCCCCAACGAGTTGGTTAAATAAGTTTGGTAATACTGTGCAATGGTTTGGATAATTAACTGCCCTATCATCAGTTCTACCATAAACACCAGTCCGTGGTAGTCATTCGTCAGAATATATTTATCAAGCGTACGTTGTATTAGTATGGGTTGCACTAAAGCGATAGCCGCCAAAAAAACCGTCAAAAATGTCGCTATTATGAAAATGCCATTATATGGTTTCACATAGTGCATTACCCTACGTAGTAATTTCCAATCAACCGCTTTACCTGTTACTTCTGACATTCTATATATCGAATTTCGAAATTATTTTTTATAATATTATTAAACTTTCATTAAGTCGCAAATTCGAAATACTTACAAGTACGAATACTTCACCTCTGTTAAATATAAACCGCAGGCCGGTACACTCATGCCTGCATTGCTTCGGTTTTTACTTTCTATAATATCCCGAATCTCTTCGGGCTGCATTTCGCCTTTACCTACCAATAAAAGCGTACCAACTATGGCCCGTACCATATTACGCAAAAACCTATCTGCAGATATTTTAAACATAATACCATTTTCTGTTTGTTCCCAAACTGCTTTTGCAATTTTACAATTATTGGTCTTAACCTGCGTATTTGATTTACTAAAACAGCTAAAATCAATATATTCCATAATTATAGCTGCTGCTTTGTTCATCAGTTCCAAATTGGGCCTATCCCTCAGCAACCATGAATACCCATTTAAAAATGGGTTCTTTTCAAAATGAATATGGTATTCATACGAACGTAACGTGGCATCAAAACGTGCGTGCGCATCAGCATGTACCGGAATAATGCTTTTTATAGCTATATCATGCGGTAATAAAGCGTTGAGGCCGCGCAGGTTTACTGTCCCTTCAGTGGGCTGGGGCCCATCAAAATGCGCGAAATATTCCTTAGCGTGTACACCTGTATCTGTTCTTCCACAACCAATTGTTTCAATAGGCTGGCGAAGCAGGGTTGATAATGCTTTATTAAGTAATTCCTGCACGCTTAAGGCATTTTGCTGTACCTGCCAGCCGTGGTAGCTGGTACCATCATAAGCCAGTTCAATAAAATACCGTTGGTTATTTGCCACGGCGCAAAGTTAACATCATTTACGATTTTAGATTACCTTTGTGAAGGTTAAAAGGATTGTAAATATTAAAGAGTTGTAAAGGTTCATGCCTACATCTTACATTTGCAACAGTTTAAACCATTACAACATTTACAACTTAAACAAAATGCTACAAAGAATACAATCTATATACCTGCTGTTTGCCTCATTAGTACTTTTTGGCTTATTTCTTTTTCCGCTTGCACATAATATTTATGTGGATGGTAAACTGGTGAACGTAACAGTTACCGGCGTTTATGAAACCATTAACGGACAGGATAGCCATATACAGGTATTTACTGGCCTAACCATAATTACTGTTATTGCAGCGTTAATACCGCTTATAGTTATATTTCTGTATAAAAACCGCAAGCAGCAAATTGCCTTATGCTACAGTGCCATACTGGTATTAATTGGCTACAGTTTCTGGATGGCACAAACCGTAAAAAAAGTAGTTGGCGATATTACCCTTGAATATAGAAACATGGGCATTGGTTTGTTCCTTACCTCGTTGAGTATTATACTCATCATTTTCGCTGTGAAATCGATACAGAGGGATGAAAAGTTGGTGAAGTCTGCAGATAGGTTGAGGTAGGTTAATTAACCCTGCCATATTATCAATCTTCTTGTAGGGCTTACTAAGAAATCGCCTTATACTTAACGTTAAAACATTGTAACTTTAAAGTTAGTAAATGCCCGGGTGTAAAAGTCATAAATCAGCACCAAAAAAAAATACATTGATTTTAAGCCAGTTACAGTTTCTAACCGCTGTAAAATTGCCATAATTATAAATTACAAAAAAGGTATTTGATATTATAAGTTTTAATGTTACCTTTGCAGCCGATTTGGCGATGTAGCCAAATACGTTATTTTAATTCATGAACCCATTTATTAATCTGGGAATCCGTCATGATATTGTTAATGCCATCTCTGAGTTAGGATTTGAAAATCCTACACCAATCCAGGAACAGTC
>JAQBNY010000144.1 GCA_028288315.1 Mucilaginibacter sp. | reverse complement strand
CCGTTTGGCCTGCCAATGGCCGAGCAGCAAAAAATAGCCATCCTTGATCTTCAGAAATACCCGGGCCTTTTAAATTTTGCAACAACATTTACCGTAAAGGATTATAACAATCAGGGCTGGGTACAGCAGACTATTGCTGAGTTAAAACAATCATTTGCAAAAGGCGCCAAAGCAGTTAAGATATGGAAAAATGTTGGTATGGATCTGCGTGATAATAAAGGGAAGTTTGTAATGGTAGATAACCCAAGGATTGATTCAGTAGTTTCTTTTCTTGAAAAAAACCACATTCCGGTGATTGGCCACAATGGCGAACCAAAGGATTGCTGGCTGCCGCTTGATCAGATGACTTTTAGTAAAGAATATTATTCAGCACATCCGGAATACCACATGTATCTGCATCCTGAGTACCCTTCATACCAGGCGCAGATAGACGCGCGCGACCATATGCTGCAAAAGCATCCGCACCTTAAATTTGTAGGGGCGCACCTGGGCAGTTTGGAGTGGAGCCTGGATGAATTAGCTAAACGATTGGATAAATATCCAAATATGAGTGTTGACTTGTCGAGGATGTCGAACTTGCAATTACATACGTTGAGAGATAGAGATAAAACACGCAATTTCTTTTTAAAATACCAGGACCGTTTGGTTTATGGTACTGATAAGGCTATTAATGCCACCACAAAGCCAGAAGAGTTTGCAAAAAGTACACACAATAGCTGGGTGAGCGATTGGAAATTTTATGCTACAGATGAACTAATTGCATTGAAAGGATTTGGCGATCTTAAAGGGCTTAAACTGCCTAAAAAAGTAATTGATAAAATTTATTATCTGAATGCAAAGAAATGGCTTCAATAAAAAACTATAAAACATATGGGAACTGAAATTTTAGCTGCAAAAAATGAGGTGTCCGGAGAGGTCGTCAATCCGCCAATGCCCGTACGCCGTATAGCATCTGTTGATGTTTACCGCGGGTTTGTTATGCTGCTGATGATGGGAGAGGTGCTTGCCTTTTCAACAGTAGCGCATAAAATACCCGATAGTACTTTCTGGAATATTTTGTCATTTAATCAAAGCCACGTCCCTTGGACCTGGTTAGCATTGCATGATATGATTCAGCCTTCGTTTACTTTTTTAGTTGGTGTAGTATTACCTTTTTCCATTGAGAGCAGGAAGAATAAAGGAGCCACTAAATGGAACCTGTTGCAGCACACTATTAAACGTTCAATCATCCTGATCTTGTTAGGCATATTCCTTCGCTCTTTACATGCAAAACAAACCTATTTTACTTTTGAGGATACGCTTACGCAAATTGGTTTAGGTTATACCTTCCTGGTTATTTTAGGGTTTTATACACAACGTGTGCAGGTTATTGCATTAGCCGTGATATTAATAGGCTATTGGCTGTTGTTTGCCTTATACCCGCTACCAGGACCGGGTTTTGATTATACATCAGCTGGTGTAACCGCCAATTGGGAACATAATTTACATGGCTTTGCCGCGCATTGGAACAAAAATACTAACGCTGCCTGGGCGTTTGACAGGTGGTTCCTTAATCTTTTCCCACGGGAAAGTGTTTTTCTTAATAATGGGGGCGGTTATTCTACGCTTAGTTTTATTCCAACATTAGGAACAATGATCCTGGGTTTATTTGCCGGAAATACATTAAACTCTACTATAACCGCTCAAAAAAAGATTGGGTTTTTCATAATAGCAGGTGTTAGCTTAATTGCCACAGGAGTTTTATTGCATATAACAGGCATAAATCCTATAGTTAAACGTATCTGGACACCTGCCTGGACCTTGTTTAGTGGGGGTATCTGCTTTTTATTTCTGGCTTTCTTTTACCAGATAATTGATGTGTCTGGTAAAAAAAACTGGTCATTTTTTCTGATGGTTATCGGAGCCAATTCCATAGCAGCATATTTCATGGCCGATGGTGGTGTACGTGCCTATATCAGCCAGGCTTTAACAACACACTTGGGAAAAAATTATAGCGAAATATTTGGTGTAGAGTATAACACCCTTGTAGCCGGAGGCTTAGCATTATTGTTGGAGTGGCTAATTTTGTACTGGATGTATAAGAGAAAAATATTTATCAAAATATAATAAGGTAAATAAAATCATTTAAGTAGTAATCAACCATTTATAGATAAACTTATCAATATGAAACTTAAAATTCTTTTATTAGGCACTTCCTGCATTCTCTTGCAAAATTGTTCCCAGAGCCAAAGTTCTGGCGCAAATGCAACCAATGTTAAAACTACCGACACTGCCTATTATTCGGCTGGTGATTATAACAAGGTGGAGAAATATGATACACATGTACACTTAAATGTATATGATACCACCTTTATTAAAAAATCTAACGAAGATAATTTCAAGCTTTTAACTATCAATGTAAATACCAGCTATTATCCGCCGGTGCAGGATCAACGTAAGGTGGCTGTGGCATTGGTTAAAGCATATCCCAATAATTTAGCATTCACAACAGCCTTTACATTGGATGACTGGGGAACCAGCAAATGGGAACCACAAACCATAGCGTATCTAAAGGAGTCATTTGAGCAAGGTGCCATAGGCGTGAAAATATGGAAGAACATAGGTATGGGTTTAAAAGATAAAAACGGGAAGTATGTGATGATTGACGACCCAAGGTTTGACCCCATATTAGATTATATAGAAAAACAAGGAAAAACGGTATTGGGGCACCTTGCCGAGCCTCGTAACGCCTGGTTACCGGTTGACTCTATGACGGTAAGCAACGATAAAGGATATTTTACCAAACATCCCGAGTATCATATGTACCAGCATCATGAAGCACCGAGTTATGAGGCTGAAATAGCTGCCCGGGATAATATGCTTAAAAAACATCCTAAACTACGTTTTGTAGGTGCGCATTTAGGCAGCCTGGAATGGAGCGTAGATGAATTAGCCAAACGTTTGGATGAGTTTCCGAATATGGCGGTTGATATGGCGGCAAGAATTGTTCATTTGCAGGTGCAATCACAAAAAAACTGGCAAAAGGTGCACAATTTTATGATCAAATATCAGGATAGATTGATTTATGCTACAGATCAATCTGTTTTAAAAGAAGGGCTTGAACCTAAGATAAGTGAAAGTATACATCACACCCGGGAGAGCGATTGGAAATTCTTTACCTCACACGATGAGATGAGCGTGTCAAGTTTTCCTGGAACTTTTAAAGGTTTGAAATTGCCAAAACAGGTAATAGATAAGATATACCATACCAATGCCGAAAAATGGTTTCCTGGTATACATAAAGGCTAATCATATAAATTAAAAATTATCATACAATAACTAAATTTTACAAGAATGGAGAATAACCGTAGAAATTTTTTGAAGCTTACCAGCCTGGCGAGTATAGGCGTAGCCGGGAGTAGTATACTAAAAGGTTTTGCTAAAGAAAAAACTAAAAGCAGCGCAGATAATTATCAATTTAATTCATTTAAGCAACAGTTTAACATGTGTGGATACGCTGCACCCAAACTGGATACTGTGAGAGTTGGTTTTATTGGTTTGGGACAAAGAGGACCTAGTCATTTGAAAAATATGACCAAGCTGGGAGGGGTGGAGATTAAAGCGCTATGCGATCTCCGCTCTAGCTGTGTTCAAAAAGCTCAAAAAATGCTTGACGGAACATCGCATAAACCTGCACTATATTCAGGTAGTAAAGATGAGTGGAAAAAAGTTTGTGATAGTAAGGATATTGATGCCATTTATATTGCCACTCCATGGAATATGCATGTACCAATGGCCGTATATGCTATGGAGCAAGGCAAACATGTATTTATTGAAGTACCTGCCGCTGTTACTTTAGATGAATGCTGGAAACTGGTGGAAACCTCAGAGCGCACCAAAAAGCATTGTATGATGCTGGAAAACTGTTGTTATGACTTTTTTGAACTGCTTACTTTAAATATGGCACGCCAGGGATATTTTGGTGAAGTTATTCATGCCGAAGGTGCCTATTTACATAATTTGCTTGATCTCAATTTTAAAAAAGATGGGTATTGGGACATGTGGCGTTTAAAAGAAAATGCAAATCGTAACGGTAATATTTATCCAACTCACGGTTTGGGCCCGGTATGTCAACTTATGAATATTAATCGTGGTGATAAGTTGGATTACCTGGTATCAATGTCAGGTAATGATTTCGTGATGGCTAAAACCGCTAAGGAGCTGGCTGCAAAAGATGATTTTTATAAACCTTTTGTTGATAAACATTTCCGGGGAAATATGAATACCACCAGCATTCGTACACAAAGTGGCCGTACTATTATGCTACAACATGATGTAAGTTCTCCTAACATATACTCCAGAATACATAAAATTACCGGAACTAAAGGGTCGGCCTTAAAATACCCGCTTCCTGGCAAAATTTCCAATGACTCAAAAGAAAGCTGGTTAACAGAAGCGGAGATGAAGGAATTGGAGCAAAAGTATCAGCCGGCTATAGTTAAAAAAATTGGTGAGATGGCTAAGGAAGTAGGCGGCCATGGCGGTATGGATTTTTTAATGGATTGGCGCGTAATTGATTGTCTTCGTAACGGATTACCGCTTGATCAGGATGTGTATGATGCGGCTCTTTGGAGTGCCATATCGCCTTTAAGCGAGCAATCAGTAGCCAATAGGTCAAGCGCTGTTACTATACCTGACTTTACCAACGGTTCATGGAAAACAAATAAACCTTTTGATATTTTGTTGGAACAGGGAGGAACTACCAAAGTAAAACTATAAAATCTTCTTCATTTCATAATTGGTTAATGGTGGCTCAATAGGCATCCGGCAGTTGAAAAACTCCGGATGTTTTTTTATTGATAATAATTTTATGAAACCCTATTGAATTATACTGCACAATTTGAGAAAGTGCGGAAGTGATTTTGATCATGCGGGTCCATACCCGAATCCTTTTTTGATGCAAGTATATACGAACAGGACTACACTTGACATAGACTCTGTAAAAGCCGGGAAACTTCCGGCTTTTTTTCTGATCAAATTAGCCCACAGACAGAGAAATGATATAACTAACCTGGTCAATTGCAAATGTGCCGCATTTTCTTGGTCTCGAGGTTGCGTACTACTGTGAACTTATTTGCAGAATGTTTCTTAAATGACCATCCGGGTATCGAAACCATAAGTCGGATTTAATTCACTTTTGTGAATCAATCGACTTTCAAAAGCTGATTAATTTGCGGCTTATATGAATCGCAAACTCGAAGGTTGGTATTAAGGAAGGGGTATTAATGCTGCCCAATATGGCATTGACCCTTCTTAGTAGTTGATGTACGCCTAATGTTTTAACAATCAGTTAAATCACAAACCGGTATTAAAACCCTTGTAATTTTAAAGTAATGGCACTAATTCTTGCTTTTATTTCAAAAAAAGTCTAAGATAATGTAACAATTTTATTGCATTGGTATTATGATTTTAAAGAAAAGGCAATTAATTCTTGCTTTATTGTCAAAAAAGGCTAAAAAAATGTAACAATTTTATTGCATTAAGATATTAGTTGCCTTAAAATATGGGTTTAAGTGCGTTTAATTCAATCAATTAACTAATTAGTTAAAAATATTACATCTTTTTTTCAATTTTATTGTAAAAATTGTAGTTTTGTGAATTAACTAACTGATCTTATAATGAAAAAACTACTACTCACAAGCTGGTGTTGTATTATGTTATCCATTAATGTAATATATGCACAAAACAAAT
>JAQBNY010000128.1 GCA_028288315.1 Mucilaginibacter sp. | reverse complement strand
AGATCAAACACACCATTAGTAAAAACTATCTTTTTCCCCTCACTTTTCCAACCTTTCACCTTGTTTAAAAGTGTTGGCAGATCGGTTATCTTATTCAATAATGTTTGCTCCAGGTGAGATTGCATGTTGTAAAATTAGTGATTTAAAATAAATCATCCACAGCCTTACAAAGGATATGACCTATAAGTATGTGCATTTCTTGTATGCGGGCGGTAACGTTTGATGGTATTACTATGTTAAGATCACAAAGTCCGTTCATTTTACCCCCATCACGGCCAGATAATCCCAGCGTTTTACAACCAATTTTTGCAGCTGCTTCAAACGCGTTTAAAATTCCCTGACTGTTGCCACTGGTTGAGATACCAATGAACAGATCGCCGGGGCGGGCTAATGCCTCAACCTGGCGCGAGAAAACATACTCATAACCGTAATCATTAGCTATAGCAGTTAAAGCCGATGTATCAACGGTTAAAGCAATGCCGGGTAAAGCTTTGCGTTCTTTTACAAACCTGCCGCTTAATTCTGCCGCTATGTGCTGTGCATCGGCAGCACTGCCACCATTACCCGCAAGTAAAACTTTGTTGCCGTTATTTATAGTGGTGGTCATCAACTCACAAGCCAACTCAATATCAGCCGTTAGCGTGTCAATTACTTTCTGTATTAAAAGCTGATGTTCCTTAAGTTCTTCAATAATCATTTAAGTAGGTGTTGATTTTTTTACTTGCTAGCAGATTATTTTTTTGGCTTTTTCAATTCAAAAACCTTTTTAATTTCATCTAAAGATAAAGCATTTAAGCACATTTCTTTAGTAAGGCCGCCTTTGCGGGCAACATTTACCCCAAACTCCATATCATGAAAACCACTATTACGGTGCGCATCGGGGTTAATGGATAGCATTACACCTTTATCTAAAGCGTATTGGTGCCAGCGCCAGTCCAGGTCAAGGCGTAAAGGGTTGGCATTTATTTCAATAATCACTTTATTAGCCGCGCAGGCATCAATTACTTTTTTATAATCAATACTATACCCTTTACGGCTCAGCAACAACCTGCCTGTTGGGTGTCCTAAAATGGTAGTGTACGGGTTTTCAATGGCTTTTATTAAACGTTCGGTAGCTTTTTCTTCCTGCATTTTAAGGTTGGAGTGTACCGATGCTACAATAAAATCGAACCGCTGCAATATCTCTTCAGGATAATCCAGCGAGCCATCATTCAATATATCCGATTCAATACCTTTAAAAATATGAAAGCCGTTTAATTTTTTATTCAGATGGTCTATTTCTTCCTGCTGCTGCAGCACCCTTTCAATGCTTAAACCCTTAGCATAAAAGGCGCTTTTGCTATGGTCGCACATGCCTAAATATTGCAGCTTTAATTTGTCGCGGCAGTATAGCGCCATTTCTTCTAGCGTGTTTACACCATCGCTCCAGGTGCTGTGGTTATGTAAAGTGCCCTTAAGATCGTGATAGGTTATCAGCGTAGGCAGGGTATTACTGTTAGCCCTGCGAATAAAAGTATCACCTTCGCGCAGCTCTGGTTGTATCCAGCTAAGGCCGGCTTTTTTGTATATTAACTCTTCACTTTCGGGTTGCTCGAGCTGGCCGGTTATTCGTTCCAGTACTGCCTGTACGTGTTCTTCGCTTCCGGTATTAATAAATAGTTCTTTATAATATTCGCTTTTATCTACACAAATAATGTCAACCAGTAAGCCATTCTTTAACTCACCGCCAATGTGGGTGCCGTTTGAAGTAACATTTTGTAATATGTCAGATTGTGCCAGTGCATCAAAGGCTACTTGTTGATTAAGGGTGCCTACCACTATTACCAGTTCGCTTATTATCTCATTTAAACGGCGAAACTCCCCTGCAAAATGTTTCAAAGCATCCGGGAAAATGCCCTTTATCTCGTCTAATAATAACTTAGCCTCTTCCTCAACTTGTGCGTAAAGGAATTTTCCATTACCCGCCATCCTAAATTCGATAACTTTTTTTATCTCTTCCTGCGTTTTCAACCCAAAACCTTTTGCCTCAATAAGGCGGTTCTCGTTACAGGCGTAGTAAAGCTCACCAACATTCTCAATACCCAGGTCTTTCCAAATGATAGCTACTTTTTTTGGGCCGATGCCTTTAATGCCCATCATCTCAACAATACCTTCTGGCGTATTGGCAAGCATGTCCTGCAGCTCGCTCATGGTGCCGGTTTCCAGCAGTTCAGCTATTTTAGTAGCTATGCTTTTACCTATACCATCAATTTTTTCCAGTTCATCCAGCTTTTTGCCGGCAATAGGGAAGGGCAGCTTATCTACCTTAAAAGCGGCATTGGCTATTGATTTTATTTTAAAAGGGTTTACCTCATGCAACTCCATCAATTGCGATAGTAAACGTAGCTGACGCGATATGGGTTTGTTCTCCATAATTTAGTTTGGGCGTAAAAGTACAAAAGGGAGGTGTAAAAATGCCTTTTATTTGTAATATAACAACGGTATTACTTGTGTGTTTAACCACAACGCTAACTGCTTTGTAATTAACCACAGGGTGCACAAAGGAAAAGCACGAAGTGTACTGAGATATTAATAACTTATTATCCCGTAATGTGATCTTTGTATTTTATTTTTTTAGGACATTCTCTGCGTACTTGTGGTTAATATTCACTGACTCACCCACATAAAAAAAAGCCACCCATTACAGGTGGCTTTCCAATCAAAATATATTAATAAAACTATTTTATAACAATGTCATAAGGCATGCGTGCCTGCGGAGTGCGCATCATTTGGGTTACACCTTTTATCTGCTCATAGTAGCGGTAGTTTTCGCCAAGCTCGGCTTTTACAAAATGTGCTTTTACTTCTGATGTTAGACCTTCGCCAAATTTATTCAGGATACTTTTTTGCTCGGGATAGGTTACAATTTTGTAGTCTTTAAGGTTAGCTTTTTTTGCTGCAGATTTTACGGCATCGCTAATATTACCTAAACGGTCAACCAAGCCAATTTTTACTGCCTGAGAGCCTGTCCACACACGGCCCTGACCAATGCTGTTAATGTATGCCTGTGTTTTACCCCGGCCGTCTGCTACTGCTTTGGTAAATGTATCATAACCACGGTTTACACTTTTTTGCAGAATAGCTTTTTCTTCGGGTGTTAACGGACGACTAACATCACCCAGATCAGCGTATTTGCCGGTTTTTACACCATCAAAAGTAACGCCCAGTTTGTCATTAAACAGTTTTTGCAGGTTAGGTAACACCGCGAAGATGCCTATTGAGCCTGTTATTGTATTTGGTTCGGCAATAATGGAATCTGCCGCGCAGGCTATATAATAACCGCCAGATGCAGCTACATCGCCCATAGAAACAATAATGGGTTTTACTTTTTTGGTAAGTACAACTTCACGCCATATTACGTCAGACGCCAGCGAGCTGCCACCGGGAGAGTTTACGCGTAATACTACGGCCTTTATCTTATCATCCAAACGAACCTTACGGATAGCTTTAGATATGTTTTCAGATCCAATATTGTTATCGTCACCCTCACCACCGGTAATTTCTCCTGATGCATAAATAACAGCAATACGGTTTTTAGACGTGTTTACTATATTGCCATCGGTTTTTGGGCTACTCTTGGTATAATCAGCCAATTCAACGCTATGAATATCCTTCTTTTGGCTAATACCGGTGCGTTGTTTTAATTCTGCTAATATTTCGTCCTTATATTTAAGGCCGTCAACTAGTTTGTATTTCAGGGCATCCTCCGGTTCTTGTATTATGCCGTTGTTAGCCAGGTTAAATAATGAATCTTTATTAATATTACGGTTCTTGCTTATACCTGTAAGGAAATGATCATACAACGATCCTAAGTAAGAGGTTACCTGCAGCCGGTTGGCATCGCTCATTTTAGTTAATATCAAGGGTTCAACAGCGCTTTTGTAGGTGCCTACTTTAATAATCTGTGCCTCAATGCCCAGTTTGTCCAATGCGCCTTTCAGAAACGTAATCTCCGAGCTAAATCCTTTAAATTCAAAAAAACCTTTTGGGTTAATGTACACTTTATCGGCTACAGAGGCTAAATAATAAAACCCCTGGGTATAAATTTCTGAGTAGGCTATTACAAACTTACCCGATTTTTTAAAGTCTATAAGCGCATTACGAATTTCTTCGGTAGTGGCCTGCCCACTTATCATATAACTCTCGTCTAAAAAAATACCTTTAATGTTATCATCTGTTTTGGCCTTTTTAATATTGGCCAGTATATCATTTAAACCAACAGATTTTTCGCCGTCGATACCTAAAAAGTCTAAGCCGGAAAAGGGGTTATTTGGGGTGCGTTCTTTAATGTCGTAATTGATTTTGATGTGCAAAAGGGAATTTGTATCAACTTCAACTGCTTTATCGCTGCTTGCAATGGTTATAATGCCAACTATAAAAAAAATTGCGAGGATGCTTACTATAATAATACCAACGATAGTGGCCAGTACAAATTTGAAGAATTGTTTCATTAACTGTTATAAATCTTTTATATATGCAAACTTAGTAATTACACATGGTATAATGTTAAGAGCATTACCCATTATATTTGTTACAACATGATTAATGTTTTTTTATTGTTAGGAAGTAATTTAGGCAACCGCGAATTGTTTTTACAGCAGGCTGTACAGCTTATTGGGCAAAACATAGCCCCGGTAAAAAAAGCATCCGGCATATATGAAACCCAATCATGGGGGAAAACCGATGAGCCAGACTATCTGAACCAGGTTGTACAGCTAAAAACAGAATTGCCTGCACAAACTGTGTTAGAAAGAATATTGAATATTGAGATTATACTTGGCCGTAAACGTGATGTAAAGTGGGGATCGCGCATAATTGATATAGACATTTTATTTTATGGCGATGAAATTATTAATGAGCCAGGATTAATAATTCCGCACCCCGAACTACATAACCGACGCTTTACATTAGAACCGTTGGGCGAGTTGGCGCCTGATCTTATACATCCGGTGTTGAAAAAAAGTGTTTTAAAGCTAAAAAACGAATTAAAAGACAGTTTGATTGTAAAAAAAGTATATTTTTGATATTAAACCCCCTTATAAATGCCAGACTCTTTACCCAACCCAGATCTTGATCTGGCCTTCTTATACGAAGTTGCCGATGGAAGCAACGAATTTATTGTAGAGTCTATCACCATGTTTTTAGATCAGACCCCGCAGTTGTTGGATACAATAAGCAGTGCCATAGCTGCACATGATTGGGTAACAGCGGGATCAGCAGCGCATAAACTAAAACCAAATTTGGGTTTTTTTGGCATGCCTCAAAGCCAGGCTGATATGCAGGAAGTTGAGCTGCTTTGTAAAGAAGGCGAACGTAATTCGACCGGGATTATAGCTAAATTCAATAATATAAAAAGCGTGGTTACCTCAAACTTTGCTCAGCTTGAGAAAATAAAGGCCGAGGGCGAAGCTAATCTTTAAAGGCGAAAGGATAAAGGTAAAAGCTGAAAGGTTTCCCCCAAACGTAAAAAGAGAAAAGGCAGCCATTTTGGCTGCCTTTTTTGCAATGCAAATATTGTACTAAAGATTTAAAGCTTTCAGCATTACGCTATTAGCCTTAAGCTATTACTTGTAGCTTAAAGCTGTAGCTTTCCATAATAAGGTTAGCTAAAAGATTTTTACAGGCCTCATCAACTTTTGCTTTAGCGGTTTCTTCATTATCAGCCTCAATCTCTAAAGAGATATGTTTACCAATACGTATGTTATGAATTTCAGTTAAGCCCAGGTTTTTCATGCTACCGGTAACAGCCTTTCCTTGTGGGTCAAGAATTTCTTTTTTAGGCATCACATCAATTTCAGCCAGGAACTTTGTCATTTGTAAATTTAAGTTGAATTAAAGAAAGGGTGATATACATTACTATAACCACCGGAACTGCGGCAAATTTAAAAAATAGA
>JAQBNY010000115.1 GCA_028288315.1 Mucilaginibacter sp. | reverse complement strand
ACCAGCGCAGCGGCGAAACCTTAGGCATACTGCAAAAAGTACGCTTAGATTGCGAAAAGTTTATCACCTCGTTCATCAGTATATTGTTTGTGAGCTTGATAGGTATGGTATTCGTAATAGTTTATTCGGCTACGGTGAGTTACAAGGTAACATTGGTGTACTTTGCGGCTATCCCTGTTATCACATTTGTGAGCATGGCCATGAGCCGCAAGATAAAGCGCATCCAAAAAAGTATTGTAGCAGAAACTACAGCACTTGCCGGTTCTACTACAGAATCATTACGAAACATTGAACTTATAAAAAGTTTAGGGCTGGCCAAGCAAGAGATAAAACGCTTAAATGCTACCACCTACAAGATTCTGGATCTGGAATTAAAGAAAGTGAAATACGTGCGTAGCATGAGCTTTGTACAAGGCACAACCGTAAACTTTGTGCGCAGTGTTATGGTGGTAGTTTTATTACTGCTTATTTTTAAAGAAACTATTTCACCGGGACAATATTTTAGCTTCCTGTTTTACTCTTTCTTCCTGTTTAACCCGTTACAAGAGTTGGGTAATGTGATATTAAGCTGGCGCGAGGCGGAGGTTTCTTTAGGAAATTTTAAAAATATTTTGAGTATCCCTATTGATAAAAAGCCCGAAAAACCGGTTTTATTAGAGAAGGTAGATACTCTTACCTTTTGTGATGTAAGCTTTAAGCACTTAACGGCTAACCGTAACGCGTTAAATAACATTAGCTTTGAAGCGGATAGCGGACAAACCATTGCCTTTGTTGGCCCGTCAGGATCGGGTAAAACCACATTGGTGAAATTACTGGTTGGGTTGTATCAGCCACTACAGGGTAATATCTTGTATAATAACACACCAAGCAAAGAGATTGATCTTGATCAGCTCCGTGAAAAGATAGGCTTTGTTACACAGGATACACAATTGTTCTCGGGTACTATACGCGAAAACCTGCTATTCGTTCGCCCAAATGCTACTGATGAGGAATGTATGAAAGTACTGCAGCGTGCCGCCTGCCAAACATTACTGGCACGTGCCGATAAAGGTTTAGATACTGTAATTGGCGAAGGTGGTGTAAAAGTATCAGGGGGCGAAAAACAACGCTTATCTATTGCACGTGCTTTACTGCGCAAGCCGGATATCCTGGTATTTGACGAAGCTACCTCTTCATTAGATTCAATTACCGAAGAAGAGATTACTGATACCATCCGCGATGTATCTGAACTGAATGATCATATCACTATTCTGATAGCGCACAGGCTATCAACCATTATGCATGCCGACAGGATATTTGTACTTGAAAAAGGAAACATTGTAGAAGCCGGCAAACACCATGACCTGATAGACCAGAAAGGTTTATACTACGCCATGTGGAGACAGCAAATTGGCGAGAAGCATTCAGTAGAGGCCTTAAGTAGTAATACATTGCAATAAATACAAGCGCAGTGCCCGCATTACAAAAAAGCCCTGCTGAAATACATCAACAGGGCTTTTTTATGTTGTATAACACTTCTTATTTTACC
Organism: Mucilaginibacter sp.; assembly: GCA_028288315.1. GTDB lineage: Bacteria > Bacteroidota > Bacteroidia > Sphingobacteriales > Sphingobacteriaceae > Mucilaginibacter. The sequence continues at coordinate 2,895 of JAQBNY010000115.1, read as the reverse complement.
AGCGTACCTATTGCTTCGCCCAGTGCAATTTTCATAAAGTTGCCGGGTTTGTTCATATCAAATACAATAATTGGTAGTTTATTTTCCTGGCAAAGGGTAATGGCGGTCATATCCATAACGTTAAGCCCTTTATCGTACACTTCCTGAAAAGTTATTTGTTCATATCGGGTAGCTGCAGGGTCCTTTTCCGGGTCGGCAGTATAAATACCATCAACACGGGTTCCTTTTAGTACCACATCAGCTTTTATTTCAATTGCACGTAATGATGCTGCGGTATCGGTAGTAAAATACGGGTTACCGGTACCGGCACCAAATATTACTATTTTACCAACTTCTAAGTGGTGCATTGCACGGCGGCGAATGTAAGGCTCGCAGATCTGCTCCATTTTAATGGCTGATTGTAAACGCGTTTCTACACCAATGCTCTCCAAAGCATTTTGCAATGCCATGCAGTTAATTACTGTGGCCAACATACCCATATAGTCGGCTTGTGCACGTTCCATGCCAGATTTTTCGGCACTTAGCCCTCTGAAAATATTACCTCCGCCAACAACTATGGCTATTTCCATACCCGCATCTTTCACATTTTTAATGTCATGCGCGTATTGTAAAACCTGGTTATTATCAATGCCATATTGCCTTTGTCCCATCAGGGATTCGCCGCTAAGCTTCAGTAAGATTCTTTTGTATATCATTTATAGGAAAGATTTGCCAAAAATAGATAATAATTGGTATTGTTAAAATTTTATGTCCTCTTCGTTAAAAAACTTCCCGCAAGTATAGTTTGCTGTATTTCATAAGCACTATTAAATACTACCAAATCAGCATCAAAACCTGCTTTAATTTGCCCCTTATTAACTTTTTTTGCTAATTGCGCCGGGTACAATGTTGCCATATTTATGGCTTCAGCTAATTCAATGCCTACCTTCTCAACACAGTTCTGTACCGCTTTTAACATGGTTAAGCATGAGCCGGATAGCGTGCCATCAGGCATTACATATCTATCGCCGGTAAACTGGTGCTTATATGTGCCTACGGTTGCCGCGGTAACGGCATCGGTAATTAAGAAAAGCTTATCCCCCAATTCGCGTTTAGCTAAACGGATCATTGCAAAATCAACATGGATCCCATCAGCTACAATACTGGTATAGGGCTTCTCTTCAAATATAGCCGGTATATAACCCGGTTCGCGGTGATGCATTTGCGGCATTGCATTAAACAGGTGCGTAACTGCCGGTATAGGTTTATTTAAAAATGCTTTACCTTGCTCATAAGTAGCGTTGCTATGGCCCGATGAAAGGATAATACCCTCATTATGCAAATAATCTATCACTTCCTGATCCTGCAGCTCGGGCGCTATGGTCATCATGCTTATAACACCATCTGCCTGTTCCACCCAGTCTTTCACTTCGGCAAGAGTAGCCTTCTTTATATATTTATCGGGGTGCGCGCCTTTTTTGGCAGGATTAAGATATGGGCCTTCCAGGTGCAAGCCCCAAAAGTTTCCCCTGGCTTTTGAGCGGTATTCTTTAGCCGCTGCTATCCCTTCTTCAACAATTTCATTTGAGTTTGTACCAATAGCGGCAAAAAAGCCTACGGTTCCCTGGTTTAGCAGGTCATCCTCCATAAGTTGCAGGGCCTCAACCTCTGGGGTACCGGCAAACAATTTGCCGCCACTCCCATATATCTGCAGGTCAATAAGGCCTGGTGCAAGATAGGCTCCGTTAAGGTCATTCTTTTCAGCATCCGCAGGGATAGCTGCATCGTCAATAATTTCTTTGATTCGGCTGCCTTCAATTAAAACGGCTTTGCCTTCGGTGACTGTACCGTTAGATATTAGTTTAAGATTATGAAGTGCTGTTATCATAAACCCTTATTATGCGTTATTGCGAGGAACGAAGCAATCACCTACATGCTTGTAGTCTACTGTTCTATCGAGGATTGCTTCGTTCCTCGCAATGACGCGTTAGTGTAAAACAATATTGCAAAAAAAATCCCTTCCGAATTAACGGAAGGGATAATATATTTAAGCTCCTAAAGCTACCCGCTTAAATGCGGTAACGGTTAGGCCTTTATCAACCGTATCCAAAAACTGAGCTACACTTTTCGAAGGGTCTTTAACAAACTCCTGGTTAAGTAAAGTTGAATCTTTGTAGAATTTGTTCAATTTACCAGCAGCGATTTTTTCAACCATTGCTTCTGGCTTACCTTCAGCACGGATCTGCTCTTTAGCAATTTCAGTTTCACGCTCAATAGTAGTAGCATCAACACCGTCTTTATCAATTGCAACAGGGTTCATGGCAGCAATTTGCATTGCAACGTCTTTCCCTGCTTCGTCAGCACCGGCAACTGCTTTGCTTAAACCAACTAACACACCTAAACGGTAGTTACCATGTATGTAAGCAACAACTTTTTCGCCTTCAATGATCTCGTATTTAGATACGCCTATCTTTTCGCCAATTTTACCTGTTTTGTCAATGATAGCATCACCAATTTTAACACGGCTGTTTTCAACGTCAATCTCCAAGTTGTAAAGCTCTTCGATGCTTGCAGGTTTGCTTTGAACTGCAGTATTAGCAATTTCATTAGCAAAAGCAACAAACTCAGCATTTTTAGCTACGAAATCGGTTTCGCAGTTAAGCTCAATAACAACACCACGCTTAAAATCTTCAGAAGTACGTGCTATAACAACACCTTCGTTTGATTCGCGATCCTGGCGGCTTGCAGCAACCTTAGCGCCTTTTTTTCTTAAAAAATCAATAGCAGCTTCAAAATCACCATTGGTTTCTGTTAATGCTTTTTTGCAATCCATCATGCCCGCACCAGTTTGCTGGCGCAGTTTGTTTACATCTGATGCAGATATTTGTACTGTAGACATTTTTTTAGTTTTAAAAG
>JAQBNY010000069.1 GCA_028288315.1 Mucilaginibacter sp. | reverse complement strand
TGCACTTGAAGGGAGTCGAACCCCTAACCTCCTGATCCGTAGTCAGGTGCTCTATCCAATTGAGCTACAAGTGCATTTTCCGGTAATAAGTATTCTTACATCACAAACCGACATAAGACCGTTTTTTTACGGACTGCAAAAATAGAATTCTTTTCCATTTACTGCAAACTTTTTATCAATTACTTTACTTTTTCTGCAATTGCCTCAAAATTGGGCAAATCGCCGGCGCTTTCAAGTACTTCAGCATAAATTATATTCTGCTCTTCATCAATAACAAAGGCCGCACGTTTTGATACGCCTTTCATCCCGAAGACAAACTCTGCATATAAGGCGCCGTACGCTGCTGATATATCTTTATTAAAATCTGACAGTAGCGGAAACTGGTAGGCGTTCTCTTCTTTGAACTTACCCAGCGTAAAAGGCGAATCAACCGATACACCTAATATTTGCGCGTTAAGGCCATCATAATACCCAAAGCTATCACGCATGGCACACAGCTGTGTAGTACAAACGCCGGTAAATGCCAGTGGAAAAAAATGAAGTACTACTTTTTTTCCCTTAAAATCGGCTAATGAAACCTCTTGAAGTTCTGATGATGTTAATTTAAACTGCGGTGCTGCCTGGCCTGGTTGTAATGACATGTATTTGATTTTTTATGCAAATGAATAATAAATAACCCAGCTATTTGCTACAAGATTTGAAACGATAAAAAATTTACACTGAAAATATTTTTATAAAAGCTTGGAAATGAAATTTTTTAATATACATTTGTAGTGTACTACTTAACTAATACACTAATGATACAATTTGATAATTTGTCTTTTGGGTACTCCCGCAAAAAGCTGCTTTATAAAAACTTGTCACTATCTATTGAAAGTGGCAGTATATATGGTTTATTAGGAAAAAATGGTGCGGGAAAATCAACCTTGCTTAAAAACATGATTGGCACATTATTTCCGGTAGAAGGTAATGTGATGATTAATGGCATGAACCCCAAAAGCAGGAAACCATCGTTTTTGCAAACCATATATTACATTGCCGAGGATGTTTATGTACCATCGTTAACAATAAAACAGTATCACAATCTTTTTTCTCCGTTTTATCCTCTATTCAATGAAGAAAACTTTTATAAATACCTGCAGGAGCTTGAAGTTAGTGTTAATGGCAAGCTGAATAAATTATCATTTGGCCAGCAAAAAAAGTTTGTAATAGCTTTTGCACTGGCCTGTAATACTAAAGTATTATTGATGGACGAACCAACAAACGGACTCGACATTCCGTCTAAGGCACAATTCAGAAAGCTAATAGCTTCGGTTATGAACGACGATCGCATTATTTTTATATCCACTCATCAAATACGGGATCTGGAGAATATGATAGATAATGTGATAATTGTAGATAATGGCAAACTGCTACTACACTCGTCCATTGCTACCATTGCAGACAAATTATGCTTTAAAACCGTATCAGAAATACCGGCGGATGTTAAAGTGCTGTATTCAGAAAAAACGCTCAGGGGCACTTCTGTGGTGATGGAAAATATAAACAGCGAAGATTCGGGCTTAAACCTTGAACAACTTTTTAATGGTGTGACCGAAAACCCGGTAATGGCCAAACAAATATTTTCATCTAATTAATATCATATCATGAACGATACTTTTAACCTAAGCAGATTTGGTTTTTTACTCAAAAAATCAATATTAGAGCGGCCTATCCAAATAATTGGTTTAACATTTTTAATATTAGGCTTTACATTTTTCATATACTCAGCATTTCTATACTTTGCAGGTTGGGGACCTGCGCAAAACCTTTCTTTTATTTGGGGATATATTGGTGGTGGCATTTTCTTATCATCAGCCGTATTTGGCTATTTTAACACTAACGCCAGTGGGTCGGCTTATTTAACTCTTCCTGCATCTGCACTTGAAAAATGGCTGTGTGGTGCTCTCATTACCGGTGCGTTTTTTTGTCTTATTTTTTTTGGATTTTATCGGCTCATAGATACCGCTTTTGTAACAGCTTATCATAACGGGCTTGATCGCAATAGTCCGCTTTATCAAAAGATGTATAACGCTGTGCACATATTCCCTTTTGAAGGCAATATAGTAAGGCAGTCAACTATCATGTTTGTGAATTTTACAGGCATAATGCTTGTGGGTTCGCTGTATTTTAATAAGGTAGCAGTTGTAAAAGCTGCGATTGTTGCCTGCGTGCTAATGGGAGTAATTTACCTACTTAACCTAACCATTGCCAATATATTATTTGCAAATGTTGATATAGCTTTTCCTTTTAATAATATATTAATTAAGGTAGGTAAAGAAGCCGGCAGTATTGAGTTAACACCCATTGCATCAAATTTTGTAGACATTTGTTTCCAATATATTTTACCCAGTATACTCTGGATTACCGCTTATATAAGGCTGAGGGAAAAAGAAATTTAAAATGGAGTTTAGAGAAAAACAAGCGATATACCTACAAATAGCAGAATATGTTTGCGAACAGATACTGCGTAAACAATGGCAGTTGGGAAGCAAAATCATGAGCATACGGGATTTGGCCGTAATAATGGAAGTAAACCCAAATACTGTACAACGCGCCTATGACTTTTTGCAGCAGCGCGACATTATAACTAATAAACGAGGAATTGGATACTTTATTGAGGAGAATGCGATTGACCGTGTTATAAGCTTCAAAAAAGAACAGTTTATAGAAAATGAATTGCCGGTATTTTTCCGGAGCATATACTTGCTAAAAATGCCTTTAGACGATTTAAAGGCAAGATATGAGGGATTTATTGATCAACATTTTAAAGAAAACAATCATGAAAAATAAAATAGGCCTTAAGGTTAGTACCATTATCTTATGTACTGTTCTTGTACTGCTGGTAATAGGTGTATTTGCATCAAATATTATACTGAAAAATGTATATGCAAAAGTTGACAAAAGCGACCTTTACTGGAACTATAACAAGATATTAGAGCAGCCATACAAACACTTAAAATTAGAAGGGGGCAATGTTACCAATATTGTGTTTGAACCAAACAAGCACTCATCAGTAAGGGTGCTAAATTACTGGCGTGAATATCAGAAAAACGTTACAATGAAGGCATTTGTTAAAAATGATACACTGCATTTGATCTTTCCTAATAAATATAAAGGCCCGGGCGAACAATACTGGCTGCAACATACGGTTACTGTCCGTTTGTTTGCTCCGCAATTATTATCTGTTGAAGGCAGTAACACAAATATAGAACTGCAAAAATTAAAACAGAATAGCATCAGTATCAACATAAAAGGAAAATCGCGGTTGGAAGTTGAAAGCTATCAAAATACTTTCGATACACTTAATATAGCACAGGCAGATTCGAGCCAGGTAGTATTTGAAATGGCGCCTGAATTAAAGGGTTCCCAAATTATGCATTTTAATAATGTTACCGCTAACCTTAAAGACTACACCATCCTGGATATTGGCCATGGCTACGCTAATAATCTTAATTTAAATTTGGCAGATAGTTCAGCTATTATTCTTTCAGGCAAATCGTTAAAAGCATTAAAACATTAATAATGCAACAAAAATGGATTAAATAGCATTTATATTAACTTATGAAAGCGATAATCATTACCCAACCCGGCTCTCCTGAAGTATTGCAAATAGTCGACAGGCCAAAGCCTGCGATAGCCGACAATGAGGTATTAGTGAAAGTAATGGCCGCGGGTGTTAACCGGCCTGATGTAGCGCAGCGTAAAGGCAACTACCCACCGCCTGCAGGAGCGCCAAAAGATATACCAGGACTGGAGATTGCAGGGTTTATTACAGAAACAGGATCAAATGTGCAGCGCTGGAAAACTGGCGATAAAATTTGTGCCCTTGTTATAGGCGGTGGCTATGCTGAATTTTGTAATATGCCCGAAGGGCAATGCTTGCCTGTTCCGGAAAGCTTGTCCTTTGCAGAGGCGGCATCATTACCTGAAACCTTCTTTACCGTTTGGAGCAATGTATTTGACAGGGCGAAACTTCAACCTGGCGAAAGCTTGCTTATACATGGCGGCTCAAGTGGCATTGGTGTCGCTGCTATACAAATGGCAACAGCGATGGGCAGTACCGTGTATGTAACTGCAGGCAGCGAGGAAAAGTGCCTTTTTTGCGAACAGCTTGGCGCCGCAAAAGCCATCAATTATAAAACAGAAAACTTTAGCGAAGCTATATTACAGCTTACAAATAATAAAGGCGTTGATGTAATCCTTGATATGATAGGCGGCGATTATACTCCGCTAAATATTAAATGCCTGGCAGATGATGGCCGCCTGGTAATGATCAATTCAATGAATGGTAAAGATGTTCAGGTAGATCTATCAGCTGTAATGCGTAAGCGGTTAAATATAACGGGCTCTATGCTACGATCGCGGGATACGGCCTTTAAAAGCGCCATTGCCAAAAAGTTGGAAAAACACATTTGGCCATTACTGGCATCGGGCAAAATAAAATCGGTTATTTACAAAATTTTTCCTGCCAATGAAGCTTCAAAAGCACATCAATTAATGGAAAGCAGCGAGCACATGGGGAAAATAATTCTGAATTTTGAAGATTTGTAATGCCGGCATGCTATGCATTTAGCCGCAAAAAAATGCCTTATTAGCCTAGCAGGTATAGTTTCGTTAGCTTCAAGATCACAACAATAAAACTTCCGATAAAAAGTTCACATAACTATTTAAATATTTGGTTATAAACCTTAACTTTGCGCCTCTGAAATGGTACCGTCTTGTATTAAGGGTATGTGTTTCATTTAAAATTCTTTAAAAC
>JAQBNY010000049.1 GCA_028288315.1 Mucilaginibacter sp. | reverse complement strand
CTTAGCTGTTATTTAATTGTAGGGATTATGGAAGGTTAACCGCTTACCTGTACCTTAATCCTTAGGTGCTTTGTTTCGCTTGCTTACCACACCTTTAAGCAGGCTATTTCCGTTTTTCGATGCCCCGATTGCCGATCCAACAGAACAGAAAACCGGCGGGACAAAAGCTATGCTAATTCTAAATTAGGCAGCTAAGGCGTAGTTATTTTCGCCATTTGTAAGTTTGAGCGTTCAGATTTAAGCGCTAATTCACCCAACGCGCTGCATGCTTACCTATTTATCTCCATCCTGTCAATTCCGGTCGACCCCATTTTGTTGAAGTTGGCAGTTTTAAGTTGCCAGTTTGCAGATAGTACAAAGATACACTTTTTAGTTTGCAGTATCCAGTTCAATTAGTGTTCGCAAATTATCTGCCAAAAATATTAAACTGCCAAAAATGCTACATTCATTATCCTATAAGATATTTAAGCAATGGTATTTTGCTTAAGATATAAATTACTAACCATGATATAATAAAGCATAGCAGGGCAACCAGCGGGATACTTGCTATTGGGTTGAATGTAGCATAAGTTATATTATTCAATTCTAAAATATTTAATACCAATGCGTGGCTAAGGTAAATCCCCAGGGTATACTTTCCGGCATTCAAAAACATGTTATTAAATATTGGGTTCATTTTTACCTTTATGTTTTTTGCTGCCAAAAATACACTTGCAGAAAGCGCAACAACAAATGGACCTATTGGTTCATAAAAAAAGGTGCTCAACTCGTGATCCTTTATCTGTAAATAATAAGTGCCACAGGTAATTAAAACAACACAGGCTGTAAAAATTAAAAATGCCACGAAAGCTAAATAAGGTATAGTAAAACGTTTATAGGCCAGGTAATAACCAAGCACCAGATAACCAATATAGCCGGTAAAATAACGAAGATCAACAGCGGTGTCAAATTGGGTTAAGTAGGGTTTGCTTATCAATATCGTTAAAAACCAAATTGCCAAAAAATACAGTATTTCTTTTTCTGTAGCATTTCGTACAAACCTGCTTAAGATTGGAATAAAAAGGTATAAACCTATTAAAAGGTACACATACCATAAATGATAAGAGGCGCCTGTTTTAAGTTGATTGAGGATCAATTTTACATTTGCCCATACATCATTATTAAAAACAATAATTTCTATATACCACTGATAGCCTATATAAACCAGGCTCCAAAATAAAAATGGCAGAATTAAACGGCCAATACGTTTTTTCAAAAAGCTACTCAATTCATACTCGCGATGTAGCAACAAAGCACCTGTTATCATAACAAACACCGGCACGGCAAAGCGTACTATTGCGTTATAAATATCAGCTGCAAGCCAATTATTTTCAGGAACGTTATTATATAGGAAGAGTGATGGAGATGCTGTGTGCAAAACAATTACAGCAAACATGGCTATCAGTCTTAAATTATTTATCCAGGTAATATTTTGCGTATTATCCTGGATAATAGTTTCGCTGAATTTCATGTTGATTTGTATTTCACGCAAAGACGCTAAGGTGCAAAGTGTCTGTTATTATTTCAGCGTCTTGCATCTTTGCGTGACACTTTATTCTATAGTTAAACCCGTCCCGGATATGCCTTAAGGCCTTCCGCTAAACAAATCATGGCTTTGTTCAGGTCATCGTTATTTAAAACATAGGCCATGCGTACCTCATTAGAGCCTGCACCAGGTGTGCTATAGAAACCTGTAGCCGGTGCCATCATAACGGTTTGATTTTGGTAGCTAAATTCTTCCAGCATCCACTGGCAAAATTTGTCGGCATTATCTATAGGGAATTTGGCCACTACATAAAATGCACCACCCGGATTAGGGCAGTAAACGCCATCAATTTGGTTAAGCGCACTTACTAAAGTATCACGGCGTTTAGTGTATTCTTTATTTACAGTTTCAAAGTATTCATCAGGAGTATCAACTGCTGCTTCGCCAGCAATTTGTTCAACCATTCCCGCCGATAACCTTGCCTGCGCGAATTTTAATCCTGCTGCTATTACAGCTTTATTTTTAGTGATAAGGCAACCCAACCGTGCGCCGCAGGCACTGTAACGCTTGCTTACGGTATCCATAACAATTACGTTCTCATCCAACCCATCCAAATGCATTGGCGATATAAATGTGCGCCCGTCATAGCAAAACTCGCGGTATGCTTCATCAGAAAATAAATACAGATCATATTTTAATGCCAATACTTTTAATGCATCCAATTCTTCCTGCGAGTATAGGTAGCCGGTAGGGTTATTAGGGTTACATATTATAATAGCCTTTGTTTTTGAGGTGATAAGCTTTTCAAACTCGCTAATAGGTGGCAATGCAAAGCCATTATCTATATATGAAAGTATCGGTTTAACTACAATATCAGTTTCGTTTGCAAAGCCATTGTAATTTGCATAAAAAGGCTCAGGAATAATTACCTCATCACCATTGTCCAGACAACTCATCATGGCAATTGTTATCGCTTCAGATCCACCAACGGTAACAATAATATTTTCAGGAGTGATGTTGTAACCAAGTTTATTATAATATTCGGTAAGCTTTTTACGATAGCTCAAAGTACCTTCAGATGGGGTATAGGCCCACACTTTAAAGTCTATATTCTTAATGGCGTTCAGCATGCCTTCGGGCGTTTCAATATCAGGCTGGCCGATGTTAAGATGGTAAACCTTTTTACCCTCAAGTTTGGCTTTGTCAGCAAACGGTGTTAGCTTGCGAATAGGAGATGCGGGCATCCGTTGCCCTTTTTGCGAAATCTTTGGCATTGGGCAAAATTAGTAAAAGCTTTTTAAAGTCCTTATTTATTAAAGCGGATTTAGGATAATGCATAAAAAAAAGGCATCGCTTAATACGATGCCTTCTTAGTTAGCTCCTTCTCTAAAAGAAAAGGCTGAATAAGATTTTTATCTACTGGCTACAGCTGGTTTCCCAACAACCTCACCCACAATACTTAAATATTTTGTAGGCGTTTTAGCGTTTGATGTTACAACAATGGTTTTATTAAATGCTGATGGAACAGCCGCGTTGTAAGTGATTTTAATTGTTCCTTTGCCGCCCTTTAAAACCGGGGTTTTGGTATAATCAGCAATGGTACAGCCGCAGGTAGGTCTTACTTCAGTTAAAATAAGTGGCTCCTGGCCAATGTTGGTAAATTCAAAAACGGTTGTTACAGGTACTCCTTGTGGTATTTTACCAAAATCGTGCTTCTCTTCGTTGAATTTAAATTCAGCTTTCTGGTCATCCTGAGCAGATGCATTAAAGGCAAAACCTAAAATTACGGCACAAATTAATATTAATTTTTTCATAGTTATCGTTTGATTAATACAAATATAAAAGGTTTAACGTATATTAATATAAAAGGTTTAATGTATATTCAAAACTATTGTAAAAACTATACGTTTTACATGCACCAATACCAAAAACAAAATAGAATTTTATAATTTTACCGCCTAAACAAAATTTTGTATGCCCGAAACTGTAATACACAATGGCGACACATCAAACGCTGCCGAACTCAGTTTTGACGATTTTAGGGAAATTGTGATAAGTGATTATCGTGTTGGCTTTGAGAGTCGGCAGGCTAGCATTATTGGAAGGCGCGAAGTGCTAACCGGTAAAGCTAAGTTTGGTATTTTTGGTGATGGCAAGGAAGTAGCTCAACTGGCTATGGCCAGGGCATTTCGTAAAGGCGACTGGCGCGCAGGCTACTACCGCGATCAAACTTTTATGTTTGCTACCGGCATGAGCAACTTAAAGGAGTTCTTTGCACAGCTGTATGCTAATCCTGATATTGAAAAGGACCCTGCATCTGCAGGTAGGCAAATGAATTGCCACTATGCAACGCGTTATGTAAATGCCGACGGCAGTTGGGTAAACCAGGCCGAAACCATGAACTGTGCTGCAGATATTTCTACCACAGGCGGACATATGCCGCGTTTGTTGGGCCTTGCATATGCATCAAAATTGTATCGCCAGAATAAAGAGCTGGAATATTTGAAAAACTTTTCGGTAAATGGTAACGAGGTTGCATTTGGTACAATAGGCAATGGTTCAACATCCGAAGGGTTGTTTTTTGAGACTTTTAACGCGGCAGGTGTGTTACAGGTGCCCATGGCTATTTCTATTTGGGATGATGCCTACGCTATATCTGTACCTGCAAAGCTCCAAACAACAAAAGAAGATATATCTGAGATATTAAAGGGTTTCCAGCGTGATAAGGGAACTAATGGTTACGAAATATTTAAAGTACGTGGATGGGACTATGTTGCCCTTTGCGAAACATACGAACGTGCTATAAAAATATGTAGGGATGAGCATGTGCCCGTATTAATACATGTTACCGAAATGACGCAGCCGCAGGGGCACTCTACATCGGGCTCGCATGAGCGTTATAAATCAAAAGACAGGCTGGCATGGGAAGAGGAACATGATTGCCTTGTGCAGATGCGTAAATGGATGATCCAATCGGCCATTATTAGTGCCGAAGAGATGGATTTGCTTGAACGCAATGCAAAAAAATACGTTCGTGAATGCCAGCGCGAGGCGTGGACCGAACTGGAGAAAGAAATAAAAGCAGAAATGGCTATAGCTATTGAGCTGATAGGCCAAATGTCGCAGCAATCTGCACATACAGAAGAGCTTCAATCAATAATTGCATTGCTACATGCTTGTATTGACCCTGGCAGACGTGATACCATTGCTTCTATACGTAAAGCATTACGCTTAACTGTTGGTGAAGATACTGAGTATAGAAGGGCGCTGGTAAATTGGTTGAATGAAGAAAACGTAAAAAATAAAGAACGCTTTAATTCTAAATTGTTTAGTGATACGCCGCAATCACCATTATATGTGCCGGTTGTGCCAGCAGAATATGCTGATGACGCGCGTATTTTGGATGGTCGGGAAGTATTAAACGCTTGCTTTGATGCCAATTTTGAACGCGATAAAAGTATTGTTGCTTTTGGCGAGGATGTAGGTGCCATTGGCGACGTGAACCAGGGCTTTGCCGGACTGCAAAATAAATATTCAGACCTTCGTATAACCGATACTGGTATACGTGAGGCTACTATTATAGGGCAGGGTATGGGCCTTGCTATGCGTGGGTTCAGGCCCATTGCCGAAATACAGTATTTAGATTATCTTTTATATTCCATTACTGTTTTAAGTGATGATTTGGCAAGCTTAAGCTATCGCACCCGTGGCGGGCAAAAAGCACCGCTGATAGTGCGTACCCGCGGCCACCGTTTGGAGGGAATATGGCACTCGGGTTCACCACTCGGGCTAATCCTGAATTCTATGCGGGGTATTCATGTTTGTGTTCCACGAGATATGACACAGGCAGCCGGTATGTATAATACACTTTTGCGAGGAGACGAACCCGCATTGGTTATTGAGTGCCTGAACGGTTATCGCCTAAAAGAAAAATTACCTGCCAATGTAGGCGAGTTTACCGTGCCATTAGGTAAAGCCGAAATAATAAAAGAAGGTACTGATGTAACTATTGTTACCTATGGCTCAACTCTTCGTGTTGTAATGGAAGCAGCTGATGAACTGGAGAAAATGGGTATTAACATAGAGGTGGTAGA
>JAQBNY010000012.1 GCA_028288315.1 Mucilaginibacter sp. | reverse complement strand
TTGATAGCCTGGTTAGTGTTTCATTACCCGAGAAATATATAAGGAAAGATACGTTAGGCCAAACAACATATTCAGCTAATGCCCAATATGGTTTCATGGTGGTAATACGCGCACCCAACGCCAACGGGAACAAGCCACTTGAAAAAGAACGCGACCTGAATAAGGTATTAAAAGATTATATTAATGGCATTAAAGGCCAAACATCGGGCGGCAGTGCGCAATATGTGCGTGATACTACAATAGGTCATTTAAAAGCAAAAACATTTACCCTGTCAACAGATGAAGGTGCAGGTGTTAAGCTGCGTAACTTTATTATTATTTATACGCAGGATGTAACCTACACTTTTGAATATTTTTATGAAGAAGCAAGGCAGGATGTAGTAAAAGACGAGTATAAGGCATTTGCAAGCTCTATCAAATTATCTTCGGAGTTAAAGCGTACCGACCAATATTTAAGTAACGCTAAAGGACTTTCGCAGGGTGCTAAAATTGGCATATACGGCGGTGGAGTGCTTTTTCTGCTAATAATAATTATTGTTTTGGTGAGAAGGAAAAAGAAGCACCACGTACATAATTAAGATTTTTTGAGCAGCCCGCGGCACCACTGTGGGCTGTTAATAAATTCGCGGCGGTCAACCCAGCTTAACCATAATATAGTAACCATAACCCCAATGGCCGAGCCCGCCAGCACATCCTCAAAAAAATGCTGGCTCAGGTACATACGCGAGTAGCCAACCGCTACAGCTATCCCTAATAATAATACCGCCCACATTTTATTTCTAACCAGATACGTGATTACTACCCCTGCAGAAAATGCTGTAACCGTATGCCCCGACGGGAAACTGTGCACACTAAGAACATATAGGCCCTTAACAAAATGTATCTTATCCAACTGGTTACTAAAATATGCTTTTGGGCGGGGCAAGTTAAAGCTGTATTTTAATATTTGCGCTGTTATAGATGTTATGGCATAACTGCTTACCAGCAAAAATGCATGCCGGTAGCTGAACAGTGCTAATATTACCGAAAGCACTATAATGGTGATACCATCGCCAATATCGGTAACGTAAGGCGCGCCGTAATCGGCCCAGTTACTGTACACTCCGTTCACCGCAAAGTAGATCTCAGATCGGGTAAAGAATAGTTTAAGCACCAAACAGGCGCATAAAATCACAATATAAGGTATCAGAAAATATCTAACCCTGTACAAAACATCTTTTGCGCCTGTATTCATGGGGCACAAAGTAAAGCATATACTTTTTCAATGCAAAAAAATGGTTATGTTTGGTTTGTTAAGCGTTAAATTGATCAACTTAAATGTCTAAAAGTATATTTCGCAGAAAGTCTGTAAATAAAATATTGGCCGATGTAGCCAGTGGATTTAGTGATAGTGAACATCCCGGCACGGTATCTCAACTTGAAAAAGCATTAAACGTAAAAGACCTCACCCTAATGGGCATTGCAGCCGTGGTTGGTGCGGGTATATTCTCTACAATAGGCGAAGCCTCCTTTAACGGCGGACCAGGTGTTACTTTACTATTTATTTTAACCGCCATTACCTGTGGGTTTTCGGCATTATGCTATGCTGAATTTGCATCGCGCATTCCTGTGGCGGGTAGTGCCTATACTTATGCCTATGCCTCATTTGGCGAGCTGATAGCGTGGATAATTGGCTGGGACCTGCTTATGGAATATGCCATAGGCAACATTGCCGTTGCTATATCATGGAGCGAATATTTTGTGAACCTACTGGAAGGTTTCAACATACGCATGCCTACGTATCTTACTATGGATTACTTTTCGGCCTTTACAGCGCATGAAAAGATTCAGCAGCTTACAGCAAGTGGCCATGTTGCAGATATTACAGATAGGATGAAGATAGCTGCAAGTGCCTGGGCAACCGCGCCCGGTACTGGCGACATAAAATTTATTGCCAATTTACCTGCATTGGGTATAGTATTTATTATTACCTACCTGGTTTACATAGGTATCCGCGAAACTAAAAAGGCTACCAACGCAATGGTTTACCTGAAAATTATAATTGTTATTGCGGTTATTGTTATAGGCTTTTTTTACGTTACCCCGGCTAACTGGCACCCATTTTTGCCTAACGGTTTTAGCGGTGTAATGAAGGGCGTATCGGGAGTATTTTTTGCCTATATTGGTTTTGATGCCATATCAACCACTGCCGAAGAATGTCAGAACCCACAGCGCGATTTGCCACGTGGCATGATCTATTCATTGATTATTTGTACTGTACTATACATACTTATTGCCCTGGTGTTAACCGGCATGGTAAATTATAAAGATCTGCAGGTAGGCGATCCGCTGGCTTATGTATTTGCCAAGGTTGGCTTAAAAAACATTAGTTATGTAATATCAATTAGTGCAGTTGTGGCTACTGCCAGTGTATTACTAATATTTCAGCTGGGCCAGCCCCGTATATGGATGAGCATGAGCCGTGATGGTTTATTGCCTAAAGCGTTCTCACGTATACATCCTAAATTTAAAACCCCATCATTTGCAACGGTAGTTACCGGCTTTGTGGTGGCAATACCTGCCCTGTTCTTAAACCTTACCGAGGTTACCAATTTAACCAGTATAGGTACTTTATTTGCCTTTGTATTGGTGTGCGGCGGTGTACTTTTATTACCACGCGAAGCAACGGTAAAAGGAAAGTTCCAACTGCCTTATATTAACTCACAATTTATTGTACCGGTGTTATTTATAGTTGGCATAGTGGTTTTCAATGGTAAGATTATGAATTTATTTTCTGGCACTAACCTGCACGAGAAGTTCCCTTACTTTCTGTTCATATTGCTATCGGCAACATTAACCGTATTGGCATTTGTTAAGAAGCTATCGCTAATACCTGTATTAGGCCTTGTAAGCTGCTTTTACCTGATGGCCGAACTGGAATACCAAAGTTGGATAAGGTTCCTGGCCTGGCTTATTATTGGCCTTATAATTTACTTTTCTTATGGCTATAAGCATAGCATAATGGGTAAAGGTGAAAATGCAGAATTAGAGCGGTAAATAAATTAAGGATTAAATATTTCAATGCCGGTGTTTGCACCGGCATTTTTTATTTTCAGACAAGCTGTCGCTCGATTGAGAAACCATAATATTAATACTGTCATCCTCAGTGAGAGCGAAGGATCCATGGCAAGAAGGCAAAGCTGGCGATTAGATGCTTCACTACGTTCAGCATGACAATGTTTAAATCCCCTCCTTGTCATCCTGAGGAACGAAGGATCTATCGTCGATTGGATTCTTCGCTATGCTCAGAATGACAGATATGTTTTAACGAGGTTAAACAAAAAAAGCCTGAATCTTTCGATTCAGGCTTTTGATATTATATTGGATTTGATGCGGTTACCCGCTGCAGATCTACCGTATCTGGCGAGGTAAGCATAAGCGGCACTTTTTCTACCGTTACAAAACTAAGGTCGAGGCCAAAGTTGCGTTCTTCTGATAAGCTTACCTTTTTGAGCAGTGCATAAATGTACATCACAAAACGTTCATAAAAAGACAAGTTGTGTGACCGGGACAATACTTTTTCTATTACCACAAATCTAAAATCGCCAACAATTTTATGCTTGTTTAATGATTTATACTTGCTGGTAATATCAACCTCTCCATTCCTCACCAGATCCTCAACCACCTTTCTAAATAACAGGTTTATTTGCTGCTCAACACGGAAACCTAATTTAAAATCAATCCTTATTAGCTTACCGGGCACTAAAAAGTCAACTTCATATTCGCGTTTGTAAGGCTCGTCCACTACATCAACATGCACCAGCCAATATACATCAGCGCGTTTAGGCTGCTTCTGCAATATGGAGTAAATTATTTTCGATTCTATCTCTGAGTTGAAATTAGCACTTGTTAAATACACTAGTTGTGAGGCATATTTAGGGACACCCTCATCCTCGCTCATTTCTTTGATAATGTTAAAATAATCATCAATCTCAATGAATTTAACGTAGCGGTTCTTGATCTTACGGGCGGTGTGCCATGTCCACATTATGATGAACAGCACCAGGCCAATTGACAAGGTGAACCAGCCACCGTGAATAAATTTCACCAGGTTACCCAATAAAAAGGTACCCTCAATAAACAAGTAAACTACCAAAAACGACCCGATAATATAAGCCGGAAGTTTTTTGCGTTGCAGAAATTTTGATACCAGTATAGTGGTCATTAACATGGCAACCGTTATACTTAAACCATACGCAGCCTCCATTTTGGCCGAGTGCTTGAATAGCAGCACTACTCCAATACAACCTGCACATAACAACCAGTTAACACTTGGCACATATAACTGTCCTTTTTGCTCAGACGGATAATTGATCCTCACCTTAGGCCAAAGGTTCAACCTAACAGCTTCGGCAATTAATGTAAATGAACCTGAGATAAGTGCCTGGCTGGCAATAACCGCTGCTATTGTAGCTATGCCTATACCAAAAATCAGGAACCACTCGGGCATTATCTTATAAAAGGGATTGTTTATGCTAAGGTCAATTACCTTTCCTTCGCGCTGTAAAAGCCAAACAGCCTGCCCAAGGTAATTTAAAACCAGGCAGGTTTTTACGTATATCCAGCTAATGCGAATGTTGTTGCGGCCACAATGCCCCAAGTCAGAATACAAGGCTTCAGCTCCCGTTGTACATAAAAATACCGCACCTAAAATAATGAACGCGTTATAATCTGAGGTAAGCAGCTGATATGCGTAATAAGGATTAAGCGCTTTCAATATCATTGGCATTTGCGCAATGTATGATAAGCCCAGCACCCCCATCATGGTGAACCAAATGAACATTATAGGCCCAAAAGCCTTACCTACCAGCGATGTGCCAAACTGTTGTATAATAAACAAGCCCGCTATAATGGCAATAACAATTTGTACTGTTGGTAAACGGGGGTAATACACCTGTAAACCCTCAATGGCAGATGATATGGTGATAGGTGGTGTAATAATACCATCGGCAAGCAAAGCGCAGCCTCCTATTACAGCAGGTATTATTAACCATTTCGCTTTGCGCCTCACCAAAGAGAAAAGAGAAAAAATTCCTCCCTCGCCTTTATTATCTGCGCGTAAGGTAATTACAACATATTTTAAAGTGGTTTGCAGGGTAAGCGTCCAAAAGATGAGGGAAACACCTCCCAGTACCAGCGTTTGTGAAATTTGTTGTGAAAAGCTTGAATGTTCTGAACCAATTATGGCTTTAAAAACATATAAGGGTGATGTACCTATATCACCGTATATTATTCCTAAACTAATTAGCAGCCCTGCGGCCGTTAGTTTCTGCAGATCTTTATGATTTGACACTATAATTTTAAAAAGGATACAAAACTATTAAAAAAATCCATTACAACTTAAACTATTAATAATCGTATAAGTCAATACTTAAGCTAACTAATAAAAACGCATTTTGTTAAAAATTGTTAAAACTATTTAATAATTAAGCAACATTATAAAATGCTGAGCAGTTTATTTATACTTTTGTATAATTATTGTTATGGGTAAAAGACTTACTTACTTAAATTCCTGGTTTATCATAATTGCTTTTGCAATAGCAGTAAACGTTGCTTTTGCAAAAGGAGTTAATGCCCAAAAAACTGATACCTCATACTTAAAGCTTTTAAGAAGCAAACCCAAGCAATCATTATTTAAAAATAATTTACACTTAGCTTTGCCACCTTTAAAACCTGCCGTAATATCAACCACTAAAATTAATATTCCGCGTGCTGATGATAAACTGCTAACCAATGTACAGGTTTTTCCAAATCCGGTTACTGATCAAATTAACGTTAAATATAATGTTGCCCGTAATGCTTTTGTTAACGTAAAAATAATGGATGTATTGGGTAATGATGTTGTAACCCTGTTTTCGCAACGGGTTGAGAACGGCGACCAAAGCCTTAGTTATAATATAAATAACAAACTTACCCGCGGTTTTTATTTTGTACGGATTATTGTTGGCACCGAATCTATCAATAAAAGAATATCAGTACTTTAACCTCTAACACCTTGTAGTAAGTAACCGATTTGTTTTTGGTTTATTATTCCCACTTTACAAATTAGCTCATTTTTTAATTTTTTGTGGTTTTAACACTTAGTTTTTTAGGATTTAGCATTTAGAGTTTATAATTTCGGCATCTTATGAAGATAATAGCAATTGGCCGCAATTATGCCGAGCACGCCAAAGAATTAAATAACCCGGTACCCAGCGTTCCTGTAATTTTCATGAAACCTGATACCGCCCTACTTAAGGACAATAAGCCTTTTTACCATCCCGAGTTTTCGCAGGATGTTCATCACGAAATTGAGATAGTATTAAAAGTGAGCAAAGAGGGTAAACACATCAGCGAAAAATTTGCAGCTAATTACTTTGAGGAAATTGCCTTAGGGATTGATTTTACCGCTCGCGATATACAAACCAAACATAAAGAAAAAGGGCTGCCCTGGGAACTGGCAAAGGCCTTTGATGGCTCTGCCCCGGTGAGCAACTTTGTACCAAAATCGCAATTTGCCAATATGTATAACATCAGCTTTAACCTTGATATTAACGGCGAAACAAGGCAACAGGGTAATACCAAAGACCTGTTGTTTTCGTTTGAACGTATAATCGCCTTTGTATCACAATACATTACCCTAAAAAAAGGCGACCTGATTTTTACAGGCACCCCACAGGGCGTTGCCAAAGTAAACATAGGCGACAGATTGGAAGGATTTTTGGAGGGTGAAAAGCTGTTAGATTTTTATGTTAAATAAAACACCAATGCCATTTGGAACAAGAGACAAGGAGAAACTTTGTATTACATGCATTAACACCAGCTGTAGTCCGTGTGTTTGGCTCACAAAACTTCTATCTATTGTTCAAAATGGTGGC
The DNA here is from genome assembly GCA_028288315.1 of Mucilaginibacter sp. GTDB lineage: Bacteria > Bacteroidota > Bacteroidia > Sphingobacteriales > Sphingobacteriaceae > Mucilaginibacter. Next base: position 949 of record JAQBNY010000012.1, on the reverse strand, counting down.
GCCTTTTTATTAGCATCATTTTTAATAATTCTTGCCTCAACCGGCACCTATGCTCAGGGGCCTAAAGGTCCTATCTCAAATAAACCATACCCCCAAAATTATTTCCGTTATCCGCTTGATCTGCCCCCAAGTACGGCAGGCTCATTTGGCGAGTTAAGGCCCAGCCATTTCCACTCCGGACTCGATTTTAAAACTAACCAACGTACCGGCTACCCGGTGCATGCCGTTTTTGATGGCTATATATCACGTTTACGCATACAATTTGGTGGCTTTGGCCAGGCATTGTATATAACCCACCCTAACGGTTATACTTCAGTGTACGGTCACATAGCCAGCTTTACACCCGAGGTTGCCAAATACATACGAGATTACCAATATAAAAATCAAACTTTTGAGGCCGATATTCCCGTTCCTGCCGGTTTATTTGATGTTTGTAAGGATGATGTAGTAGCCATATCTGGTAACGAAGGTGCGTCCGCAGGGCCGCATTTGCATTTTGAAATTAGGGATACCCTAACAGAAGAAACCATCAATCCGCAATTGTTTGGCCTTACAATACCAGACAAAATACCGCCCACTATTACCAGCATTGGCATTTACTATTTAAACGACAACCCTTTCAGCGAGAAAACTCCCCGTAAGTTTTTAGCCGTAACCGGTGCTGCGGGTCATTACCGTTTGCTTAAACCTCAGGTGCTTAACCTTAGCGGTAATATTGGTTTTGGAATTGGGGTTACTGACATGAACAGTGCATCAATGAATCGCAACGGTATTTATTCATTGGAATTAAAGCTGGATGGCCGAACGGTATACTCCTTTGCTGTTGAACGCTTTGCTTTTGACCAAACACATGCCATAAACGCTTATATAGATTATCCTGCTTTTTTAACCTCAAGGCGCTGGATGCAAAAGTGTTTCATATTACCCGGCAGCCGCATCCCGTTATATC
>JAQBNY010000238.1 GCA_028288315.1 Mucilaginibacter sp. | reverse complement strand
GCTGTTGGTCAATTTATTGAGCATCTTTCTAAAAGCTCAATATGGAAAGAATCTGTAGTGTTTGTGTTAGAAGATGATGCCCAAAATGGCCCCGACCATGTTGATGCGCACAGGTCGCCGGTGTTTATTGCCGGGCCTTATGTTAAGCGCAATGCGGTAATAAATAACATGTACTCTACATCGGGCGTTCTGCGCACTATTGAGCTTATTTTAGGCCTGCCGCCAATGAGCCAGTATGATGCGGCCGCTATGCCTTTATATGAGTGCTTTACAACAAAACCTAATCTTTCTCCATATATTGCAAAACCAGCACAGGTTGATCTTGAACAGCGCAACATTGCTGTTAATGAAAGCAGCAAGCGTTCTGAATCATTTAATTTAGCAAAGGAAGATTCCGCACCAGACCTTGATTTGAATGAGGTGATCTGGAAATCTGTTAAAGGTGAAAATTCAATTATGCCTGCACCAAAACGGAGCGCTTTTGTTATTTTGGAGAAGAAAAAGAAACAGGATAATGATTGATTTGTTGCTATCCTTTAAAAACCATCACATAGAATGACGATTCTCGAAAATGAATTTTTAAAAGTAGCTATCGATCCTAAGGGCGCGCAGCTATCATCATTTTACAACAAAGAAACCGGCACCGAGCAGCTTTGGCAGGCAAACGCCAGCATTTGGCCCTGGCATGCACCTAATCTTTTCCCTATAGTTGGCCAGTTAACTAATGATGAATTAGTAGTTGATGGCAAAGCATACCCCATGAAAAGGCATGGTTTTGCGCGCCAGTCGGAGTTTATTTTGCTGGAGAGTGATAGTATACATGCATTTTTTTCTTTGCCCAATTGCGAGAAAACGCTGGAAGTTTACCCTTATAAGTTCGATTTTCAGGTGCTGTACACTTTGATAGACAACGCATTACGAGTAACGTATAAGCTTATCAATCGTGATAAGAAAACGATTTATTTTTCTGTAGGAGGCCACCCGGCATTTAATGTGCCTTTTCATCCCGGCGAAAATTATGAGGATTATTACATTGAATTTGAAACAAGCGAAAATTTAGAAACTCATTTACTTACTGTTGATGGCGTTTTTAGCGGCGAGACCCGCCCTATACCAACAACTGATAAGAAGCTGCCATTAACCCGCGATATGTTTGCTGCGGATGCACTGGTATTTAAAAATATGACATCGCGTATGGTGACTATCAAGAGTACCAAGCATAACAAAACGCTATCGGTTGAGTTTCCGCACTTTAATTACCTGGGACTTTGGGCCAAACCCGGCGCCGACTTTGTATGTATTGAACCATGGCTGGGCTGTGCCGATAGTGCGGGCGAGAAAAAGGATATCAAGCATAAAGAAAATATCCAGCAAGTAGTTATGGGCCATGTTTTTGAAGCTTCTTTTTTTATAAGCATTTAAGAAAATATAATAAAATAATAAAAAAGGGCCTCTATTCAGGGGCCCTTTTTTGGATACGGATTTATGTTGTTTTTATGCAGAAATTTGCAAATTTCTGCAATTTTTAGTCCTTTTTTACCTCACTTAATACCGGGTGATCAAACGTGGAAAGATCTTTGTGGTTGCCCATCAATTCGTCAAATACAACCACTTCATTAATGCCCTTTTTTAACCATACGGCAGGTACATACAAAGTTTGCTGCGGGCCAATGTTCCAGTATTTGCCCAGGTTGTGTCCGTTCACAAAAACAAAGCCTTTACCATAGCCATGCATGTCCAGATACGTATCGCCGGTACCCCTTAACGAGAAGGTGCCGCGGTATAATACAGGCTGTAATTCTTCCTCATTTTGTGTAGGCAAATATTTAAACCCGGCTGTTGTTGTAAACGGGAACTGGTACATTTTCCAGCTGGTTAGTTCCTGGCCGTTTAGCGTTACCCGTTCGGTTATGCCCTGGCGGTTATCAGTTAAGTATGGGCCATAGTTAATGCGGCCGGTATTCTCTACTAAAATATCAAGCACGCTATTGGCTGTTGGGCTGTTTAGTTGTAAGGAGTCTTGCTTTAATCGTCTGTCAAGCACACTTATGCGTTTGCCGTTAAGGTATACTGTTGCATAGTCACGTAACTCTTTGATCTTTAGGAAACCATTGGCCGCATCTTTTAATGTAGTACGATATAGCACTAAGCCGTATCCCTGGTCCAAGTCCTCAAAGCTCATAGGTTTTTCGGCCTCAATAGGTTTTCCCAAGTTGCTGAACAAGTTGGCAGTTCCTGATATTTTTATTACCTCTAATGCGTAGGTGCGTTTTTTCTTTTCGGGCACTTCGGGCAGGGTTACGCCTGTCGGCAAATGTTTGGCAATAACCTCCCGCAGCTTGTAATATTTGAGTGTGGGGTTACCGGCCTCGTCTAATGGCGCATCATAATCATAGCTGGAGGTTTGGGGCGCGTAAGCCTCGCTTTTGCTCATGTTGGCCCCATTCATAAAATCGCGTGTGGTACCACCATGAAACATGTACATATTGATAGAAATGCCTGCAGATAAAACTTCATCCAGCTTTTTGGCATCGTTATCGGCGTTGCTGCCGCTGTGTGGTTTGCCCCAGCTATCAAACCAACCCGGGTACCATTCGGCTATGTAATACGGGCCTTTGCCGTTATGATATTTATTAATAAGCTCTTTTACTTTAGCCGGATTGTCCTCGCCGTTAACAGCTGGCAGGTAGCCCGGCAAATAGCCCGCAGGCATTTGTGATGGCCCATCGCAGGTAAACAGTAAACCGTCAAAGCCGGCTTCTCTAAATATTTTTTGGTTAAGATCAAGGTACTCTTTGTCGTTGCTATACGAGCCGTACTCGTTCTCTAACTGCACCATTAAAATATTGCCGCCGTGGTTTACCTGTAAAGGTGCCAGTTGCTTGCCTACTTCCATCATGTAGCTGCGATAGGCGTTTACAAAAGCGGCGTCTTTACTGCGTACCTTAAGGTTTTTGTCTTTTAACAACCACCACGGATAGCCACCAAATTCCCACTCGGCACATACATACGGACTTGGACGCATTACTACCCACAGGCCTTCTTCTTTTGCTATGCGCACAAACTCGGCAATATCGTTGTTCCCTGTAAAGTCATACTTCCCCTGTACCGGCTCATGGACGTTCCAAAAAACGTAAGTGGCAATGGTGTTTAAGCCCATTGCTTTGGCCATTTTCATGCGTTCGCGCCAGTATTCGCGGGGGATGCGGGTATAATGCATCTCGCCGGATATCATTTGCAGGGGTTTCCCGTCAAGCAAGAAATCGGTATCACCCAAAGTAAATGTGTGATTTACAGTTTGGGCATTGCCGGCTGTAAGTACACCAAAGAACAAAATACAGTAAAGTAATAACCCCTTGAACATATCTCTTTCACAATTAAAATAACCCCAGCTGCCCCGTGTCATCTATATCAATATCATCCGGATTGGTTATCTCAAAATCAACTTTCTTTTTAGGTGATTCTACAGATGTATCCGGAGACTCTACAGATTTTGTTGGTTCAACTGGTTTATCTTCAACGGTTGTATCAGCTGTTAATTGTGTTGTTGCTGCGGGTTCAGCATCCGCTACCTGTTTGTCTTCGCTGGTTATTATTATTTCTGTTTCTTCTACTGTATCAGGTGCCGGGTCTGGTACATCCTCTGCATCATCATGCTCAGCTATCAGCTCCACACTTTTTATCTGGTGAACCGATAGGCGGTTACCCATGGCCTTCATACCCTTAAGGTCAATCAGATCGGTAAGGTTTAGCTCTGCCATTTCAGGGACTAAAGCTTTTCCTTTCAACTGCTCTATTTTAACAACCGGTTGTGCCGCACCTGATATAAGTACCAGTTTTGA
>JAQBNY010000303.1 GCA_028288315.1 Mucilaginibacter sp. | reverse complement strand
CTTGATGATGCATCTGTTCTGGCACTTGCCGCTAACAGGTATTTGCCTTTAAACGCATAGTTGGCCCTTGCAAAATAAGATACAAAGCTAAACTCGTTTTGTAAAGATGTACCACCTGATATAACAGCTGCCGAAGCTATTTGCTTATATGCATCAGATGGAAATTGCTGTCCATCTACCTCGTTACCAACAAAATGACTGTACTCATAACTGGTACCTGCGGTAACATCAAGAGCATGATCTGTAGCAAATGTGTTTTTATATGTGAAGTAGTTATTCACAGTATAATGTACAACACCCGTATTAATATTTGAACCTGAACCATTTGGCTGGCCGGTGTTTCTGAAAGTTAGCCTTCCGTTATAGCTGTCTTCATTTTGGTTAGTTTGGTCAACACCAAATTCCGAGCGAAAGCTTAAGTTCTTAATAATTTGCCAGTTTGCGTATACATTACCCAGTGTTCTGTAAATAGTTGTGTTATAATAGGCATTGTCAATATTTAGCAACGGATTATAATAAACCGGGTAGCTACTTGCCGCACCCGGCAAACTACCGCTTAACAAACCCGTGCGCGGATCAATTACCGGCGTAATTGGTGATAGGGCTACTATCTGCAACGGTGTTGAGAACTCATTATCTGAAGATGGGCGCTTATTTAATGTACTGGTAAAATTCATATTAACACCCACATCAAGATTTTTAAAAACCTTGGTGTTTAAATTTAACCGGCCAGAATATCTTTTAAACGCGTTTCCGTTGGCTAATCCTTTTTGATCAAGATACTGGCCACCAAAATAATAGGTAGTTTTATCATTACCGCCAGATAAATTAAGATCATATTGCTGTTGTGGGGCTTTTTGGTAGGCAAGCTTTTCCCAATCGGTATTAACTGAGTTCCAGTTAGTGTTCCCGGCGGCATAGCTGGTAAATTTTCCTTCAACATAGGTGTTGTAATCATCAAGCGCTTCCTGTAATGTATTGAAATACCCCGCGGCAAAATCTTGCTTAGCTGCGCCAACTCCTGCGCGGCGTTCAATTTGCAAATACTGATCAGAATTTAAAAACTTTAGGTGCCTTGACGGCTCACTGGTACCATACTGGGCACTAAAATTTATTTTAGCTTGTCCTGCCTTACCTTTTTTGCTGGTAAGCAACATTACACCATTTGATGCCCTTGCACCATAAATGGCAGAAGCCGATGCATCTTTTAAAATCTCAACAGACTCAATATCATTAAAGTTAATATCAGCCAGCGGGTTTGTAGCGGCTGATGTGCTTGACAGGTTCGTTTGGTTAATAACAATACCATCTAATACAATTAACGGTTGTGTACCTGCTGATATTGATGCGGTACCACGCACGCTTATTTTAATAGCCTGCCCAAGCTTACCATTATTTGCCTGTATGTTAACCCCTGCCGACTTACCTTGTATGGCTTGCTCAAGTGAGATTACCGGGGTTCCTTCTATTTCTTTTGATGATATGGATGAGATAGCGCCTGTAATGTTAGCGCGTTTTTGTGTACCATAACCCACTACAACAACCTCGGTTAATTGCTTTGAATCAGAAACCATTTGTGCATTTATAACACTCCCATTTATGTTTAATGTGGTTTCCTTGTAACCAATAAATCTAAAACTAAGTACTTTTGCGGTTACCGGCACTGATAATTTGTAATTACCGTTCACATCGGTTTGCACCCCAATGGTTGGAGCGTTTTTAACAACAACCGTTACACCTGGTAACGGTGAGCCGTCCTTCTGATCAGTTACTTTACCAGTGATGACAGTACTTTGGCTAAAAGCCAATGAAATACAGGTAAATAACAGCAGGAATGAGAGTAGAATTTTCTTCATGCTTAAGATTTTAGTGAATAAAAAAGTAATTTCACAAAAAAAAAGCACAAAAGCAATAAAAGGTACAATATTGCGTTGATTTTGTTATTATTTTTTTAAAAAAGCCTTAGTACAATTTAAAACTGTATGAGTATTTGGCCTTTTTCTACTTTGTCTCCCGGTTTAATTTTAATAGTTTTCACAACTACATCAGCCGGCGATTTAATAATGTTCTCCATTTTCATGGCCTCCAGCACAAATAGATTATCTCCCTTTTTGATTTCGGCGCCCTCTTCAACCAAAACCTTTAATACCATACCTGGCATTGGTGCTTTAATCTCACTTACTTTAGCAGCTAACAGGTTGCTTAGGCCCATCTTATCCAGCAAAACATCAAACTGATTTTTAGCGGTAAGGGTATATATAGTATTATTGACTTTTATTTCTGCAGTTTTTTCCTCGCGGCTAAAGCTTACTACTTCGGCATTGTATGAGCCGTTTTTGTTTATAACATGGTATAACAGATCATTCAGTTGCTTTATATCGGCATCTATTACATTATTGTTAACCCGTAGCGCATCGGCTTGCCTGTCAACTTCAAAATCGTGCTTACTGTTAACCTTTATTTTATACATACCATTGTCTGAACCAAAATTTACCGAATTTAACAATTAGCAGAATTTATTTAGTGAATATATACTCTATCATATTGGCGCCCATTTTTAAAGCTTTTAAGCGGGCTTCCTGGCTATCGCTGGCATAGGTGCCATAATCTTCCCAGCCATTTCCCAAATCGCACTCATAAGTATAAAAACATACCAACCTGCCTTTATATATCAGGCCGAAACCTTGCGGGCGCTTGCCATCATGCTCATGTATTTTAGGAAGCCCTGTTGGAAAATTATATTTTTGGTGATAGATGGCATAGTTTACCGGCAGTTCCACAAAGTCCAGCTCGGGAAAAACCTTTTTCATTTGCGGGCGAATAAATTTATCAAAACCGTAGTTATCGTCGATATGTAAAAAACCACCGCCTATAAGGTATTTACGAAGGTTACTTGCTTCCTGATCGCTAAAAATAATATTACCATGCCCGGTCATAAATACAAAAGGATAGTTAAATAACTCCTCGCTACCCGCCTCTACCACCTCTTCCTCTGGCTGAAAGTTGGTTTTTAAATTAATATTACAGAATTTAATAAGATTGGTTAATGCTGTACGATCACCATACCAATCGCCGCCACCGTTATATTTTAGCCGGCCCATTTTGTATGATGGCGCTGTAAAACTGCTTATACATAATAACAAAGCAAAAACTGGGGCAATAAAAACGGATCTTTTCATTTAACGGTTTAAAAAGTTGGCCTCGAAACAAGCTTCTAAAGCGGCCGTCTCTGTACGCAAACGGCTTTCACCTAAAGTTATGGCTTTATATCCGTTTTGCAAAGCACTATCAACTTCGGCAGGGGTAAAGTCGCCTTCGGGGCCTATTAATATTAAGTAACGCCCGTTCTTTTCAATTGATTGTGCAAGGCTTACTTTTTCGCCATCGGCACAATGGGCTATAAACTTTTGTCCGTTAAAGGGTTGCTTTAAAAATTGGTTAAGGTTAATAGCCGGATTTAATACCGGGTGATATGCTTTAATAGATTGCTTAATGGCAGAGGTAATTATCTTATCCAACCTTTCCGCCTTGGCCTCCTTACGTTCAGACCGCTGGCAAATGATCAATGATATTTCATCAATACCAATCTCGGTAGCTTTTTCCAGGAACCACTCCACTCTATCTAAATTTTTAGTAGGCGCTATGGCAATGTGCAGGTAATGGTTGCGTTTATTAAATTCAGCAGTAACTGAATTTATTTGCAATATGGTACGTTTAGGGTGAGCGTCTTTTATTTCGGCTTTATATAAACCGCCCTTGCCGTCAATTAAGGTAACCTCATCGCCAACTACAAGCCTAAGCACGCGCACGGCATGCTTACTTTCTTCTTCACTTAAAAAGTATTGGGGTAACGATGGGTTGATATCGGGTGTATAAAAAAGCTGCATTTTAATTAGAGGAGGCTCCAACGGAGCCATACTATATAATTGTTTTTCTATAAACAGGTTGCTCCTACGGAGCTTTTACGAATATACTAACTCCCTCGGAGTTTCGTGTTTATAGAAATTAAAATAGAACTTATTTGGCTCCGGCGGAGCCTCCTGATAACTACTAATGTAAATCTACTGCGTCCTCTTCATTTATAAGCAACTCCAGCTTTACAGATTCAATATTCTGATCAGATTTTTTTAGTACAGTAATGTTGTATCCGTTTGATTCCTTTTGCTCGCCTACATCAGGTATTTTACCAAAGATATGACCTAACCAGCCTGATACAGTATCAAAGTCGCCGTCCTCGGGCAGGTCATGCGGCAAATGCTCGTTCACATCATAAATAGGCGCCAAGGCATTCACTACAAACTCACGTTCGCTTATCTTTTCAACAATAGGTTTTTCCTCATCAAACTCATCCTGTATCTCGCCTACCAGTTCTTCAACAATATCCTCAAGCGTTACCATACCTGCAGTACCGCCAAACTCATCAGATACAATAGCTATCTGTATACGCTTTTGCTGCAGCTCGGCCATCAGATCATTAATCTTTTTGGTTTCGGGGATAAAATATGGTTTACGGATAATGTTTTTCAGAATTATCTCTTCATTACGAGCCAACAAGGGTAAAATATCTTTTGCATGTACAATGCCTATTATCTTATCTATCACCTCATCATACACAGGCATACGGGAATAACCTTCGGTTATCAATATCTCCAGCAACTCCTCTTTTGGCGTATCAACCTCAATGCCTGATATTTTGGTACGAGGTACCATAATGTTCTTCACCACACGCTCATTAAAATCAAACACGTTCTGTATCAGCTCGTGTTCGTTTGAATCTAATGCACCGGTTTCTTTACCCTGTTCTAATAAATACTGCAATTCTTCAGAACTATGGTGCGTTTCGCCGCCTTCTAAAGTGTTAATACCTAAAAGTCTCAGTATAAAATTAGCGAAACCGTTTAATAACCAAATAAACGGACGAAACACTACAAAGAAAAAACGCAATGGCAAAGAAACCGCCAATGTTGTACGTACCGATTTTTGTATGGCTAATGATTTAGGGGCCAGTTCACCAAATACAATATGTAATACGGTAATGGATGTGAAAGCTAAAATATGGCTTGCTGTTACAAAGCCCGGACTAAGCTGTATACCCACACTTAAAAAAGCCCGGGACACAATATTAGTTACTACCTCTTCGCCTACAACACCTAAACCAAGTGATGCAATGGTAATACCCAGCTGCGTTGCAGCCAGGTAACCATCTAAATTATGTAATATGCCCCGTGCTACTTTAGCTACTCCGCTGCCAGATTTCGCCTTAATTTCAATTTGTGAGCCTCTTACCCTTACCATGGCAAATTCTGCAGCTACAAAAAAGCCGTTGAGTAAAACCAAAAATATGGTTAGGAATATGTAGAATACACTAATTTCGTAATGCGCGGGGTCCATTTATTATTTATTTGTGATCAGGGAAAGTAGACTTATATAGTTCTAAACTTTCGTTAATTACCTTGTGCGCGTAACGTAAGCCGAGCAAATGCTCAATAGTTACATTCTTGCCTTCCAGCTTTTTATAGTCTTTAAAAAACCGCACTATCTCTGTCATTGCATGCGGCGGTAATTCGTTCAAATCATTAATATAGTTTACAGACATGTCGTTCTTAGCAACAGCTATAATTTTATCGTCCTGCTCGCCATTATCAACCATGTGCATCACGCCTACAATTTTCGCCTCAATGATAGACATCGGAAAAACATCAATAGAGCAAAGCACCAATATATCTAAAGGATCTTTATCATCACAATAGGTTTGGGGTATAAAGCCATAGTTGGCCGGGTACATTACTGATGAAAATAAAACACGGTCAAGCTTTAACAGGCCCGACTCTTTATCAATCTCATATTTAGCCTTTGATCCTTTCGGGATCTCAATAATCGCATTTACAATCTCAGGGATATTATCGCCCGGAGAAACCTGATGCCAGGGGTGTTGTGTACTCATTTATTCTATTATATATTTTCTATTTTATCGTTACTCGCCTTATTAATCTTCCCTTTTATATAAGCCACAATAAATGGTATTGATGTTACAAATATTAACCCAAACACTATGTACTGCAGGTTGTTTTTTAATTGCGGGAATTGCTGGCCTAAAAAATAACCAGCTAAGGTTAATGTAGTTACCCAGGCAACACTACCTATTATGTTATAAATGGTAAACTTTTTAAGGTTAACTTTTACTACTCCTGCAAATATAGGGGCAAATGTCCTAACAATAGGGAAAAATCTGCCTAAAATCAAAGCCATCCCTCCATATTTAGCATAAAACTCTTCTGCTACAGCTATGTATCGCTTCTTAAAGAAAAAAGAATCGTTTTTGGTGAATAGCATTGGCCCCGTTCGGTAACCAAACCAGTAGCCGGTATAATTGCCTAAAACACCCGCCGCAATCAGTGAGAGCACTAATACATGAATAGGCACATCAATAACTCCGGCGCTGCTTAATATACCGGCAAGGAATAATAAATAATCGCCCGGTAAAAAAAACCCGAAAAATAAACCTGTTTCAGCAAATACTACAATAAGCAGCAAGTAAAACCCGCCAGTGCTTAAAATAGCTTGCGCATCGGTTAAATTTTGAAGGTATTCCCAAAAGTTTTCCATTAAACTATATCCGTAAAACTACAAATATTAAATCAATTTGCAGTTAAACCCTGTATTAAATAAGGGCAGATATAATTGAAGGGTAGATACCGATAAGGATTGTTGCTAATGCCGATAAGCCCAAAACAAACTTGTAGTAAGGCGGAACTTCAACTTCGGCACGCTCAGCACTGCGGAAATACATGGCAATAATAACCCTGAAATAGTAAAATATACTGATGATAGCATTTACCACTGCTATAATTACCAGCCAGAATTTATAATTTGCCAGTGCACTTGTGAACATGTAAAACTTACCAATAAACCCGGCAGTTAGCGGAATACCTGCTAACGACAGCATGCTAATAGTAAGTACCAATGCCAGAAATGGGTTTCTTTTTGCCAGGCCGTTAAAGCCTTCAAAGTTATCACTACCTGTTTGCTGCCTAACCAATATTAAAGCGCCAAAAGCTACAATTGAAGCAATTGAATAAGCAGTAGCATAAACAAATACTGAATTTGCTGAACCTGCGCCTATAGCAACTATTGCAAATAATAGGTAGCCGGCATGTGATATACTGGAGAATGGCAGCATACGCTTAAAGCTTTGCTGGTATAGGGCTGTTATATTGCCTATAAATAGGGTAATTATAGTAATAACCATTAATACCGGTGCCCAAAAATCTGCCATCAGAATAAAGCTTGCAGAGAATAAACGCAGGAACGCCGCGAAGCCCGCTACTTTAACCACCGTTGACATGTAGGCCGTGATAAGCGAAGGTGCACCTTCATAAACATCCGGTGTCCAGAAGTGGAAGGGGGCAGCACCAACTTTAAAGCAAAGGCCAACAATTATCAGCAATATACCGGTGTAAAATATGGGGTCGATATCATGCGGATGTGTAGCTACATAATCGCGGATGCCTTCCAGATCAAATGACCCTGAAGCACCGTAAATAAGCGTGATGCCAAACAATAAAAACCCTGTTGAGAAAGCACCCATCAAAAAGTATTTTAAAGCGGCCTCGTTTGATGCAAAATCATTTTTACGGATGCCCGCCAATATATACAGGCTTACCGACATTATTTCGATACCAATGAACAGCATTACCAGGTTATGGTATGATACCATTACAATAATACCAGCTAATGAAAACAGGATGATGGCATAATATTCAGCAATGTGGCTGCTTATCTTCTCAAAATATCCTTTAGAAAGCAATAATATTAATATGGTTGAAATTATGCTGATGACAGAAAAAGCGATGGAGAAATTGTTGAACAGCATCATGCCATGATAAATAGGCGCTGCATTATCGTTCCATTGCAAAACAGCTGCACCTAAAGCAACCAGTAAACCGGCAATAGTTACCGGTAACAAAGCCTTTTGTGCTTTATATAAACCCATGTACAAAAGCACTATAGGTAAAACAGATATGATTATTAAAGTGGTCATGTTTATAAATTCTTAGGTTTAGAATTTGCCTGCGGCAAACTTGGCACTCACTGTTTGTACTAAATTAGTAACCGCGGCCTCTGATATATGTAATATAGGTTGCGGATAAACACCAATAGCGATAATTAACACGCAGATAATACCTAGCACTAATTTTTCTGATCCATCAATATCAGCAAATACTGCTGTTAATTCGTTGGTTTCGCCCTGCATCACATTCTTGTACATACGCAGCATATACACCGCGCCAAATATGATAGTTAAACCAGCAACTGCCGCTATCCAGATGTTATAATTGAACACGCCTTTCAGTAACAGAAACTCGCCCACAAAACCATTAGTTAATGGTAAAGCTACTGTACCTAATACAATAATTAAAAA
>JAQBNY010000295.1 GCA_028288315.1 Mucilaginibacter sp. | reverse complement strand
AATTTAAAAGAGTAAGGTATAGCTGTGTTGTTAATATCCTGCGAGGTTAAGCCAAAGTGGATAAATTCCTTGTACTCTTCCAATCCCAGTTCATCAAACTTCTTTTTTATAAAGTACTCAACCGCTTTAACATCATGGTTGGTTGTTTTTTCTATTTCTTTTATAGCGGCCGCATCCTGCTCAGAAAAGTTTTGAAAAATAGCCCGTAACTTATGTGTTACATCTGAGTCAAAATTGCGTAACTGCTTTAAAGGATGTTCACACAAAGCTATGAAGTATTCAATTTCAATAAATACACGGTATTTGATCAGGGCGAATTCTGAAAAATAAGCAGCAAGTTCTTTGGTAGTATTACGGTAACGACCGTCAATTGGTGATATAGCGGTAAGGGAATTTAATTCCATGTAATCATTTTTTGCAAAGATAGTCTTTTGCGGAATTATGTATAATATAGTTTAATTATGACTGCTCGCTAAGACGCAAAACCAAATTCAAACCTTTGCGCCTTAGCGTCTTTGCGTGAAAAACTTAATGATAATATTATTTTGTTCGTTAGCCAAAGTAATTTGCAATGGAAACTTTGAAATCTAAAAATGTTTCCATAGTTTTGACCTATAATGTCAAACGGTCAAATAGATAGGGTAATTCAAGGTGCTGAGGACTTGTTTTTACAAGCAGGTATCAAAAGCGTAACCATGGATGATATAGCCAAACATTTGGGTATGTCAAAAAAAACCATCTATCATTTTTTTAGTGATAAAAATGATCTGGTAATGGCGCTTGTTAACAAAAAGATAGCCGATGATGAGTGTCAGATCCTAAAAATCATTGAAGATTCGTCAAATGTGATAGAAGAGATGATTAATATGATGAAAACTTCTGAAGAAATATTTTCAAGGATTAACCCAATTGTGGTTCATGATCTTCAAAAATATCATCCCGAAGGTTGGGCCATATTTCAAAAATTCAAGGCCGATTTTTTGGTTAAAACATTAGAGGATCTTTTAACAAAGGGTATTGCGCAAGGCTTTATCCGCCCGGAACTGGATGTAAAGATATTAGCAAAAATGCGGGTTAACCAGGTTGAAATGGGTTTTAACCAAAGTATCTTCCCGGTTACACAGTTTAGTACATGGAAGGTTCAGTATCAGTTACTTGAGCATTTTAATTACGGAATTTGTACTATAAAAGGGCATAAACTATTAAATCAATATAAAAATATAAACAACAATTAAAAGTCCTGCTGACATACGGCTGTCAATCAAAAGGATTTTTTTGTAAGATAATTAGCACATAATACACAACAATAACCTATCATTTATATCAATGAAACAAATATTTACACTATTGATTTGCATAACAGCCGGCCTCAAGGGATTTTCTCAGGCGCAACCGGCAAATCAAACCTACAACTTTAGCATAACCGACTGTATAAATTATGCATTTGAACACAAGGATTCTGTTTTAAATGCAAGCCTTGATGTTAAGAATGCTGATTATAGGGTTAAAGAAATAATTGGTCAGGGATTTCCTCAAATTAGCGGAAGCGCCTCTTTTCAGGATTATATTAAAATACCTACCACTTTGTTACCGGGTGAATTTTTTGGCGCACCGGCAGGTACTTTCATCCCTGTTAAGTTTGGTGTTAAATACCAGTCTAACGTAGGTGCAAACGCAAGCCAGTTACTTTTTGACCCCAGCTACATTGTTGGTTTACAGGGGCGTAAAACTTACAAGGAATTATATAGCCGCGCCTACACTCGTTCAAAGATTGATGCATCGGTAAATGTTACTAAAGCTTATTACCAGGTTTTGGTAAGCAACGAACAGATAAAATTATTAGACGCTAATATTGCTCAGTTAAAACAACAAGTAGACCAAACAACCGCGCAAAACAAACAAGGCTTTGTTGAAAAGATAGATGTTGACCGTATTGCTGTGCAATATAATAACCTGATTACTACCCGTGAAAATACTTTGAGGTTATTAGCACTTAATTACCAGTTGTTAAAATTTCAAATAGGTATGCCTATTGAATATAACCTTACTTTAAAGGAAGGCCTTGATAATGTTAAGTTAAATGATAATGTTGCTGAAACGGTTACAGATACAACTTTTTATAAAAACAGGATTGAGTTTGGTTTACTTGAAACCAGCTTACAGTTAAGCCGGTTTGATCTGAAACGTATAAAGGGCCAGTTTTTGCCTACACTTACAGCAAACGCTGCTTACACAGGATCATATCAGAATAACTCATTTGGTACATTGTATAATAACAGCTTTCCATCAAGCTATATTGGCCTTACTCTAAACGTGCCCATTTTTAGTGGCTTTCAGCGTACGAACAGGGTACGGCAATCAGAGATAGCTGTACAAAAAAGCATGAACAACTTATACAGCTTAAAAAATGCTTTAAGCCTGCAGGCCAGCCAGGCAAAAGTTGTTTATTTTAACGGCATACAATCATTAAACAACCAAAAACGCAATCAGGAGTTGGCAAGGGAAGTGCTAAGGGTATCAAAAATTAAATACCAGCAGGGGGTAGGCTCAAGTATTGAGGTTACACAAGCGCAAACAGCCCTTGAAAGTGCAGACAACCAATATATACAAAGCTTGTACGATGCATTGGTAAGTAAAGTAGATCTGGATAAAGCATACGGAAGAATTCAATAACAAACACACTAAACCCACTATATAAATAACATGAAAAAATTATTATACATACCGGTAATATTACTTTTGGCAGCATGCGCAAGTAAGCCGAAAGATAAAAAAACAGAGCTTGCCGATTTGCAAAAGCAGCAGCAGGATATAAATGCTAAGATCATAAAACTGCAGGCAGAAGTTGGTACCACAGAAGTTGCAAAAACTATTGATGTTGGCACAATTGAAGTTAAAGCCGGTTCGTTTACTAACTATATACAAATACAAGGTAAAATTGATGCGCAGGATAATGTTACCGCTTACCCTCAATCACCGGGTACTATTACAGCAATATATGTAAAGCCGGGCCAGCATGTATCACAAGGCCAGGTTTTAGTACAGTTTGATAATAGTGTAATGCAACAAAACATAGCGCAGACAGAAGCACAGGTTAGTTTAAACCAAACTTTATATCAGCGCCAGAAAAATCTTTGGGATCAGAAAATTGGTACCGAAGTGCAGTTCGTACAAGCTCA
>JAQBNY010000257.1 GCA_028288315.1 Mucilaginibacter sp. | reverse complement strand
CGTGCACAAAGCATTAAAAATGATAGCATAACCATAGCCGTTGCGCCTGAGTATGATAAAGTGAGCAAATTGCACAGGACACTGTTTGGCGAAAATTACCGCAAGCTTTGGGCAGTACCTGTAAAGATCAGAGTATTCCATTTGCAAAAAGAAAAGGGCGGCCTAACCATTTTACAAACTGGTGGAGGCTTGCAAACCAAATCGCTTAGGCTTCGTGACCCATCCGGGCAAGAATGGGTGCTGCGCACTGTACAAAAATATCCGGAAAGAAAATTACCCCCCAAGCTTCGTAAAACTGTAACTAAAGATATTTTACAGGACCAGGTATCTACTGCCAATCCGTTCGCGGCCTTAACTGTACCGCCAATGGCTGAGGCCTTGCACATACTGCATTCAAACCCTGAGATTGTTTATGTGCCTGATGATCCAATCTTGGGCGAATACCGTAAAAATTTTGCAAATGGTGTGTTTTTGTTGGAAGAGCGCGAGCCGCTTGAGTCTGACAAAACGGATAACACAACAAAAGTTCAGGCAAAAATTAAGGGTGATAACGATGTACGGTTTGATGATAAAATGGTTTTGAGAGCGCGCTTGCTTGACATGATCATTGGCGATTGGGATCGGCATGACGACCAATGGCGCTGGGATAAAGCCAAGAAAGGGAAAAGCACCCTCTACACCCCTATCCCGCGCGATCGTGACCAGGTGTATTATAAAACGTCGGGTGTATTTCCATGGATAGTATCGCACCAGTGGTTAAAGGCAAAGTTCCAGCCATTTAATAATAAAATAAGGGACATTAATGCATGGAACCTGAACGGACAATATTTTGACCGGTATTTTCTAAACCAGTTAAGCGAGGCCGATTGGAAGGAACAAATTGCATATGTGCAAATGCACCTTACAAATCAGGTGATACAAAATGCCTTTAAAAGGATGCCTACAGATATTTACAAATTATCTGCCCCACAACTTATCAGCATTGTTAAGGCCCGCAGGGATAACCTGACCATGCAAGGAATTGATTATTATAGGTTTTTATCGAAAATAGTAGAGATACCCATGTCTGACAAAAAGGAGAACGTTGACATAAGGGAAGAAGCTAATGGACAGATGAAGGTCATCATAAATAAAATCACTAAAGAAGACAGTATAGCACAGGTGGTTTACAACCGCAGTTTTGACCCGGCTGTTACCAAAGAAATTAGGTTATATGGCTTTGATGGCAAAGATGTGTTTAAGGTAACAGGCAATGGAAAATCTCCAATAAAAGTTCGAATGATAGGCGGAGACGGCGTTGATACCTTTATGGTTGCCCCGGCTGTGAATAACAAAGGCAACCTGTATATATACGACCGGTTGGATAAAAAAAATATTCTGCCAGAAAGTTCTGCCGCAAAGCTGCGTTTATCAAAAGATACAACTGTTAATGATTACGATAAGCTAAGCTATAAATTCAACCGCTTTGAACCTATTATACTGGGGCACTATAATAATGATTATGGCTTTTCATTAGTGGGTGGTTTTTCTTATACCAAGCATGGCTTTCGTAAAGAACCTTATGCTTACCGACATAAATTGCTGGTAGATTATTCCTTTGTACGCCATTCTTACCTAATAACTTATGCGGGCGACTACAAAAAAGCTATTGGTAACAACGATCTCAACATTAACATAGTTTCAAGGGGACCAAATAGTGTAAACAACTTTTTTGGGATAGGTAACGAAACCCGGTTTGCCGATAAAGGCAGCAGGGAAATAGGTTTTTACCGCAACCGTTATGACCTGGTAAATACTGATATAAAGCTTAGTCATACTTATGGCAGCTTTAAAGTAAACGCAGGTGTGGCAGCCCAATACTACAACAGCGAGCAGGTTAAAAATCAGCTTAAGTTTTTAAACACTTACAATGCTGCAAATCCGCAGGAGAATGTTTTCGCATCCCGATATTACACCGGATTAGTTGCTGGTACTGACCTGGATACACGCGATAACCCAAACAGGCCAACAAAGGGCATTTACTGGCATACAACAATAATGGGCCTGCAACAACTAAACAATGGCAATGATCGGTTCGGGCAGATCGTTTCTGAATTTAATTTTTATTTAAATCCGGATAAAGATTCTGTATTCAC
This sequence comes from Mucilaginibacter sp., assembly GCA_028288315.1. Classification (GTDB taxonomy): domain Bacteria; phylum Bacteroidota; class Bacteroidia; order Sphingobacteriales; family Sphingobacteriaceae; genus Mucilaginibacter. The sequence goes on along the minus strand of JAQBNY010000257.1, from coordinate 13,817 downwards.
AATATCAAACAGAACAGGCTTAGGCTCTACTATAGGCAATGCCGCCTATTACCAGCAATTAAAGCTGGGTGGCTTGCATACTTTGCGTGGTTTCCATACATGGCGGTTTACGGGCAAAACAATGGCTTATAATGACTTGGAACTTCGTTTAAAAGTGCTCGACTTTAACTCCTACCTGTTCCCCGGATCTATAGGCATATTAGGTTTTAATGATGTTGGCCGGGTGTGGTCGCCAAATGAATCATCTTCTCAATGGCATGATGGTTATGGGTTCGGGGTTTTCCTTATTCCGGCCGATCTTATTTCTGTTCAGTTTTCTAGAGGATATTCAAAGGAAGGCTCTATTAGCTATCTATCAATAGGTTATAATTTTTAATATCGGTTATTATTCACACCTTTAGGGAAACCTAAACTGCTATGGCATTTCTCGGCTACAGTATATTTATGACTACATGGTGGATATTGCTTGTTATTTACTTGCTAATTAAAACCAGACAAATAAAATCATTAAGCGAACAGCCAATTACTAATGATAAGCCTGCATTGGCTATAATTATTGCGGTACGAAACGAGGAAGAAGATCTGGAAAAAGCGTTGCACAGCGTTTGCAATATCAACTATCAAAATTACCGCATTATTGTAGTGAATGACCGCTCTACAGATTGTACTGCTGAAATTTTAGAGGAATTTGCTTCGCGATACCCTCAATTAATTATAACAACTATTACTACCCTGCCAAATGGATGGCTGGGAAAAAATAATGCTTTGTATCAGGGATATTTATCAAGCACCGAAGAATGGTTGTTATTTACAGATGCTGATGTAGAATTTCATCCAGACGCTGTTAGTAAGGCATTAAATTACTCGGTTAAAAACAAACTCGATCATTTATGTGTGTTGCCACATGTGGTATCACGTTCACAGGCATTAAATAGTATGTTGGGCACTTTTACATTAATGATGATGCTGCAATTTAGGCCCTGGGATGTTAGTAACCCAAAATCAAGAGCATTTATAGGTATAGGTGCTTTTAATTTGATCAATCGTGATGCTTATGAAAAGATAGGCACTCATAAAGCAATAAGGCTGCGACCGGATGACGATTTGAAACTGGGCTATACGGTAAAAAAACATGGCTTACGCTCTGATGCCCTATCTGGTGAGCACTACATTTGTTTAGAGTGGTACAAAAGCATTAGCCAATTTATAAACGGTTTAATGAAAAATGCTTTTGCCGTTACTGATTACAATATTACAAGAGTTATTGTTGGTATGATAATTACCTTTCTGCTATTTGGGTTGCCGGTGCCTTTAATGCTAATATGTGGCAACCTTACAATTCGTTTAATGGCTGCTGTGATAATATTATTCCAGATGATATACATGCTTAACCCCGCATTGCCCAACAAATGGTGGCATGCGCTAACTATTCCCTTTGCAACTACACTTGTTGTATATATTATTGTGCGAGCAACATGGTTAACACTTAAACAAGGCGGCATTTATTGGCGCGATACATTTTATTCACTGGCAATGTTAAAGGGAGAATCATAGAATATATAAATAGCCTCGCAATGTTTCGGTTTCAGTGGAACAGAATACTAATAACAAAAAATACATATTGCCAGTTAAAAAAATTGTCTTGGCACGATATTAGTTTATATACTAGTATGAAAATAGTACATAACAATATAAACCAGCCAATCAAAAATATAGAAACATCTATAAGAGCTTTACTGCGTGTAGAGTATAATAATTTGAAAGCTAATGTGCGCTTTTTAAGCAATCACCCGGCAAACCAACCGCAATTTCCAGGCTTTATTGCCTAATCTGTATATACCATCTACCTATGGAAATTAGCTTCTTTTTTAAGAGGCTTTTTTTATATAAAAAAAATACAGCGTTCAATTATTCACGCTGTACTTTTTACTGAACTTCCTTTATTAAAAAAGATCTGTTATTTATTTTTTAAACCTATTTCGTGACTCGTATAATCCGTTAAATATTCATTATTAATAAAAAAATCAAGGCTGAATATGGTGCGGTAATCATTTGTATTATTGGGGTTTTGTATAGTAGTTAAATTGGCTGTACTTGTAGTAGTATAAGTATAGGTAAAGCCCATATTGGTAACCACCTTTACTGTAGAGTTTGCGGGCAAATTACCAACAGCATTGGTTTCTTTTGGATTTTCGATAATAGTTTGCGACGGGTTACCGGTGTCAAATAACACCTGTGCCGATGTACTGGTACCGTTATAAGTAATAGTTGCCGGAATATTGGGCGAGTAACCGCCGGATGTGGTGTATGAAAGCGGATGCATAATAAATCCTGTTGAAGTGGCCTTATCAGTTGGCGTTAAGCCAATAGAAAGCAAACCCCCAACATAATTACCTGCAGAAGTAAAGCTGGAAGGATTAAGAGTAGCCAACCTAAAGCCCTGTGTAAGGTTTGCACCCACATCAAAGTAACTAAGCGGACTGGCAATTAACGTACTTGCATAACTTGTGCCAGGGCCTACACCCATAATATCTACCGAGTGGGCAGGTAATTGAGTGTTAGTAACATCATTCATTACTTTATAATACAAAAAGAAAGGGATGCGCTTAGTACTAATGTTTCCATTAGCATCGCCTAAAGTAAAGGTAGCGTAAGCCACGTTACCATACTGTTTGGTGAGGTTGGTAGCATCGCCATAACTCATTACTGATGTTTTTGAAGTAATTGTTATTCCGTTCACGTTTACCGAGTCGCCGGTTACCTGAATACCGTCGGGTGTGATCATAGATGCCGGTATAATACCGGTAGCATCTAAACTTAAGCCAGACGAGCCAGTATCAAACACGGTATAATAGGTAACCGCTTGTGTGCCAACTTTTGTAATCGGGATAAATAAACGTTTAGATGTTCCTGATGAATATTGATATAGTCCCAGGGTTGCCAGATTTTTGGTAGTAGCAGAGGTAGTTGTTCCTTCTTTTTTGCACGAGGTAATAACCATTAAAAAAACTACACTCCAAAGTATATTAAATAGGTGTTTTTTCATTTTATATTATAATTATATTATAAGCTTAAGCTAACTTTTTATAAATATTAAAGTTCCGCAATTGAATGCAAAATACAAACCATGTATCGATGAAACACACTTTTGGACCGATAATAGTGCAAAGTTGGGTAGGAAATTGTGCTACTTACGCGACAATATATTATTCAACATAAACCAGCATTTTCTAAAAAAAGTATTTAATAAATTATTTACCTCCATAAACTGCTGATATACAATAAATTAAAATACAAAAAAGGTCAGACTTATAGCCTGACCTTTTCATATACGTTGTTTGATTATTGGTAAATGAAATATGTCTTCTTCCCTGCCTCATCATACACGCAAATCCGTTTTTTAACTACCTGTTTATTACTAGTAACCTCAATTGTATAGTTTCCTGTTTCTAATTGGTCCAATAAATAAGCTTTTGCTGCAGTCCCTTTACTTGCCAGCTTATCCTTAAACATTGCGAAATTGCCTACATTATCATCTTCATCATAAAATGTAACAACAGATTTACCTGCATCTTCGTTCTCTACGCTTACACCAATGCTTAATGATTTTTGTGATGGTATGATAGAAATATTATCATCAGCAGGTGCTTGAGCAAAAGCAACTGTGCTTGCTAAAATTAGCGCTAATAGTGTGATTGACTTTTTCATGGTTTTAATTTTTTTTATGTTATATAATATTTTTTTCTTTTTTTCTTAAACAAATGAACAACAATCATTTACATAAAAAAAATGCGATAGACCATCACACAATAGTTATAGACGTAGAGCTCTTTTAAGCCGATTATGTATATTTTTAAGCTAAATACGTGTTTGTCGGTAATTTTTGCCAGTTGGTAGCCCGCAAGCCAAAGATCATCAGGCGGTTATACTTGGCTTGCTTTTTAAACTGATGTGAATGTTAGCCTTAAAAAAATTCTAAACCTTTAGTGATTATAAACGTTCATAGTTTCAACAGCATGAAATATTGTTGTGTATTTGATAACTTGAAGATCCCTTTTCACTTTTATAACAAACTGTATTGAAACTACTTTACCTAGCCCTTGCAATTACCTTATTTAGCCTTTTAGTTAATTCGCCATTATCAGTTAACGCGCAAACAGCGGGTGACGTAACCAAATTGGTTGATAGCACTACTAAAACAGCTCCTCCAATTAAATTAAAGCCCCTACCGCCAAAAGAAAAAAGGTTTTGGCGCGCAGCTTATCAATTAGGCTTAGCCCAGGTAGTTCCCTGGAGCTATAACCGCTATATTGCTAATGTTGATTATGCACGAATTACAGGTGAAACCGCAAAGTATAACCTTAGTCCTTCTCATTGGACCTTTGATAAAGATATCTTTCAAACCAACCAATTTGGCCACCCATATCAGGGAAGTCTGTATTTCAGTGCTTTCCGTACCAATGGCTATAGCTTTTGGCAATCTGCCCCGGCGGCAGTTGCTGGCAGTTATATGTGGGAAACATTTGGCGAGGCCGGACCACCCTCACCTAACGATTTTGTTAACACCAGCTTTGGTGGTATAGTACTGGGCGAAATGAGTTACCGCCTTTCAAACAAACTGGTAAATAATCACACTCTGGGTTTTAAACGGCAACTTACTGAAGTTGCTGGCTTTTTAATAAACCCAATGAACGGGCTTAACCGCATTATTGATGGCAAGTGGGGTAAGGTAAGTTACAAAGAAGCTAACCGCGATTCATCAAGTATAAGTGCCGAATTTGACCTGGGTACACGCAGCTTTAATGCCAACAATAAGAGCTTTATTAAATACGGTAAGTTTGGTTGGTTTGGGCGGGTAAAATTGCTTTATGGTAACCGCTACAAGGATTATGAAACGCCTTTTAGCAATATTTATATTTCGGCCGAAGTGGGTAGCGATGATAGTTCGCTGGTAAACAATGTAAATGTGTATGGCTCATTGATAGGCTGGGAAATAAAGTCTAATGAGAAACTGCAGCACCTCGCTGTCCTGTCTGCCAATTATGATTATATCAGGAAAGAGGCATTTATTTACGGTGGGCAAAGCGTTAAAATCAACCTATTATCAGAATATAATATCACTAAAATATTTACCGTGAATACTACATTTGGCCTTGGCCCGGTTATATTGGCCGCCGTACCCGATAGATACATGTACCTTGGCCGCAGATATAATTATGCATCGGGTGTAAGCATTAACGGCGGTGGCGGCATAAATGTGTCTGATAAGATCTTTGCCAGTATTGATTACCGTGGCGGCTGGCTGCAAACTATAAATGGCAATAAATCACATTACTTTTTACATACCGTAAACAGCGAATTCAGGTACTTTCCGAATAAAAAGCTCTCAATAGCGGTTGAACCGGGTTATCTCATCCTGCGGGGATATTATGCAGATTATAATGATGTTGATCAAAAGTATCCTTACTTCAGAGTTTCTGCACGGTATAATGTAAATCTTTAGTGTTTAAAATATCCCCAGAAATTTTTTCTTTTTCTTAGTTTTCTCTGCTGATGCTGCGGCAGCGTCTGCAGCTTTTTTCTTTTTAGCGGCTACTCTTTTAATTTCCGCAGCGGTTATGGCATCAATAGCGTCTTTTTCATCATAAGGGGCCAAAACATAAGGCGGGTGCAAATAACCTTTGCCTGATGTATAAATAGGTCTTCTGTCAATAACCGGAGCTTTTTTAGAAAGAAAAGCATATAAAGACAAACCAATAAACGCAATTGCTATGATAATGATACCGGCAAAAGCACCTTTCGATAACGCAACAAGCGATTTACTGCGCTCATAGGTACCAGTATTTTTATTATATGTTGCTCCTGCGGCTATTGCAATAGATTCCAACGACGCCAGCAGCTTGTCTTTATCTTCTACAGTATCCTGGCGTTGGTCAAGTTCAGCTTGCAGGCGTTCGTTTTCGGTCAATAAAATACCCTCCTGGTCTTTAACGTCTGACGATAGATTGCCATGCACTATAGCTTCTTTCAATTCTACAGCACTGGTATAACGGTCAGTCGGCTTTTTTTCAAGACATTTGTTTATCACCCGTAACAGCCATTGCGGCACCTGCATTTCCAATGCCTGCTTTTCTTCTGGCCAGCTTTGAGGTATAGCGGCCTTGCGGGCAGTTAACAGGTCGGGTATGGGTGCTTCCAAATGAGCAATCATTACTGAGTTCCGGTCGGTTTCGTTATTGCCCTGAAGTGGGAACGGTACCTGCCCTGTAAGTAATTCATACATTATTATCCCGAAGCTATATACATCCGTTTGTTCCAGCATATCGCCGTCATGTTGTTCAGGAGCCATAAATTCTATTGCTCCCGCGTTGCGGATACTGGTACGGCGCTGCTCCTCGGTCATTATTGCCAACCCAAAATCAAGCAGCATATAATTGCCGGTATTTATATTGTACTTAACGTTGTTGCTTTTTACATCACCGTGTTTAATACCTAATTGATGGCAGTGCGCCAATGCATTTGCCAGCTGATAAGCCACCCGGATCACCTCCTGCAACATAAATAGTTTTTCGTGAGGAGGTTGCAGCAGTTCGCAAAGATCAGGTCCCTCAATATATTCCATTTCAATATAAGGCAATGACCCGCTTTCTGTAATGCCCGAGCTGAGGAACTTTACTACATTTGGATTGGCTATCTCATTAACCTTTTGCAGCTTGGCAACCTCATTCTTAAAATTACGAAAGTTCTTATCCTCTTCACTTTCAGAATATATGGGTGTTGGCAGCAGTTTTACTGCAGTTAGAATTGGCCCCATGCGCCTGCCCTTATATACTGACCCCTGTCCGCCGGTGCGTAATGCGCCCAGGTTCTCTAATCCTTCTGTTATCGTAAAAATTTTACTCATTCGTTGCAGGTTGATAGCTAAACTCTAAAACGGCCGATTCGCCTAATATGATCTGATCGCCTTCCTGTAGCTGGTGGCCTATATGTGTTGAACTCAATTTGATTACATCCTCACTTTTCTCACTTCGTATTTTGATTTTATTACGTGGCGGAATACCACCTTCATCCGCAAATATCATAAACTTACCTGCATCATTGTTCCACTCAATGTGGGCATGTTGCCGGCTAACAAATTTATTGCTGCCGTTGCTGCTTTCAGATGGGAAAGCGATTTGGTTGGTGCGGAAAAATCCGTCATCGGCCTGTGCCTTTTTATCACGGCCAATGTTTATTTTATCTCCGCCTGATGTGATGTTATACTCCAGTTTCTCCGTCTCTCCGCTTAAAGCCCTGATGTAGGCAGATGCACTCAGCTTAATAAAATTCTTACTCGTTTTAATAAAGAACGCAGCATCCAGCTTGTTCGACTTAACAGCCTCCGGTGGAAATTCCTGGTTCAAAATCACCTCCATTATCCAGTTTTCAGGCAAGGCAACAGCATAGTCATCAGCAATACGCTGAACTTCGTCCTTAAAAACGTCTGGCTCATCTGCATAAACTGCAGCTTCATATATTGCGCACTGCGATACAGGGCAGGATATATAAAGGTTCAAACCCCTGATGTTTCCACCTTCACCGCCTTCGGCTTTTTGCAGTTCTTGCTTCACAAATTGGAGCAATTCATAACGGACGCCTTTTACGTCAGCCGGCTTATTTTCCTTATCGCTTTTAAATAAATTAAACATTTTGCTGTTACGTAATTGTTATTGAACCTTTAAACGTGATAATATATTGCATAACCCAACCACTATTTACTTGTTTGCAACAATGCTTTTAATATAACCTTTTTTAAGCAAATAAGGTATCACATGCTGCCCGGCAAGTTTAACCGCATCTGACGAGCCCTTTGTAGATTCAACACGAATACAAACCACCATATTGCCCGGCCCCTTTGCCTTTGGCGCAAAAAATACATACCATCCATCATTTATTTGTCCCCCTTTCCAGATACGCTCTGGCGTACCTGTTTTACCCGCTACTGCAAGGCCTAAAGTATAAGTTTTGGCCTCGCTTTGCTTTATCATATAGCCACGTAATAATTCGGCATATTTTGGATCGTTAGCTATTTTGATGCCCGGCTTAACTACTGTTGCAGAATCACTTACTTTTAAAACGTACCTGTTGTTTGGCATAGTACCGTTATTGGCTATACCTGATGCCAGCCTTGCAACAGCTGCCGGTGTTGATATTAACTCACCCTGCCCCCATGCCATGCCTGAGATACCTTTTGCACGCGTTTTGCGAATGTTATTAGGATCGTACCTTGGCTTGGTATTAAATTCGGTTTTACGCCATAGCGCCCGCCATTTTTCTTCCTGGGTAGTATTCTGTTTTTCTCTGCCATAGTAGTAACCACCCACCCCATGCAAAAACATGCCTGTTTTTAAGTATAAAGTGGCCATATCTTCCTGCAAATGCTCCTCATTTGCCAGTTTTATAAAATACACGTTGTTTGACTTAGCAACGGCTTTTTCAAGGGTTATAACACCGGTTTCGTCAGGCTCTATGCCCTTGGTACGGATACGCTCCTGTAAGGATACATGGTATGTTTTGCTTGCGGCAGCTAAACCCAACTTGTTAAATGATGCCATTGTGGTTATCAGTTTAGCGGTTGAGCCGGGCTGTGTAGCTAAAGTAAAGCCCAGATCAGTAGTGGTCATCCACCCCGCCAATTGATTTTGCTCGGCATTACTCATGGTAAGTCTTTCCCAATCGTGAATAGGCGGCAGCGGATAAACCGCAGAGGTAAGTACATCACCCGTACCTGATTCCATTATCACTACCGATACCCGGTTATCCAGCAAAGCAGTATCAGCCGCAATAGAATTTTGGATACTTGTTTGCAAACCGGCATCCATGGTGAGCCTTACATCCCGGTTACGGTTTTTAAAAGCTTCCACTTCCTTGCTGTTTATACCCGCCAGTAGTAAAGGCGATAACGCGCTGTAATCTTTCTTCACTACCGTCATTTCCTTAACACCACGGGCCAGAAACCTATCTTCACGGTAACGGTGGGCGGTAACATTGTAGTTAGTGGTAGGCAGTTTAAAGCCTCGTAGCTCTGCTGCATGCTCGTACTCGGCAAAATAACCGTTACTGCTGCCGTTGAAAACACCCGTGTTAGCATCGCCCGTCCAAAAAAACATTTGTTCTTCAAACGGATAATACCTATCCAGCCGCTTATGCATAGCCGAATCAATATTATAACCTTGCGCGCCTGCTACGGCCAGCTTAGCGTGCTGCTTCCGTATCATATCAGGCTTGCTTGTCGCCAGTAGTACACCATCCCGATCATATAGGTTACCAGCTTGCAAACGGTTCATTAGTATAGCAATGCGTGGATTATAGCTGAACATTCTGGCTCCGCCTCTATCAGCCACCAACGCCGGCTGCACCACCCACTTTTTATTGTTAAATAAATACCGAGATATGCTTACCGTTAACAGCAAAATGCCCATACAAGCCGCAATTAATGCAGGCACCAGGTTTTTATCTTGTTGTTTTGAGATGTAATTCATTTGCACCGGCGTACCCCGCACCAATGATGCCGAAAGCAAAAAACCCGACGCCAGTAAGTTGGCCACTAATGATGAGCCCCCGTAACTCTGGAAAGGTAATGACACGCCGGATAGCGGCAGTGCACCTATAGAACCGCCTGCAATAAGCAGGAACTGTACAAAGGTTGAGATCCCTATCCCGGCACAAACATAGAACAGGAATGGTGTGCCCGTTCGCCGGCCTATGATGATGGAGCGATGCAGGTATAGCAGGAATAGCAGAAAAATACAGACAATACCCGTCCACCCAAATTCTTCACCCATTGATGGCAATATCATATCGGTATGTGCCTCGGGAATGGTTTTAGCAAAGCCTTCGCCTACACCCTGGCCGGATACGCCACCGCTTGACATAGCCCAAAGGCCATTGGCTACCTGGTCGCCACCGTAAACTTCATTATTCCAGGCATCTTCCCAAATTGCCTTACGGTCAACCAAACGCTGTACCGGACCGGGGAACAGTTTACCTAAGTAGGGTATTTGATCAATTGTAAGGAACGCTGCCATTATGATCAATACCATTATGGCTGATTCACTTAATGACCTGCGCTTAAACATAATTACTAATGCTACAATGCTTGCGGTTATTAATGCAGACAGCCACACATTTTTAACAATCCATGATACTAATACGTACAGCACCACGGCGCCAGCCATAAACATAAAATCGCCCCGCGAAAAGGAGAACAACGCTATAAAAGTAAAGCATACCACCATAGCCGGACCTAAATCGCCCAGTATTAAAAACAGCAGCAGCGTCATCAAAATGGCAATTAATGCAAATGAAAAGAACGACCAGCGTTTTGTCCATCTGGTGTACTCGCTTATAAGTTTTTCATTAGCGGAAAAAAATCCTGCCAGAAAAAGGATAATCAAATATTTTACTATTTCGCTGGGTTGAAAACCAAACAGGTTAACCTTAACCCCACTCCCCTCCGGGCCGGTACCAAATACAATAGTCATGGCTAATAGCCCTGCGGCCGTAACTATCCAGGGCCAACCGTTTGATGCGGTACTACTGTTCTTGAACACAAGCATCCGGTATATCCATGAGTCGGGTGTAAACCGGCGCATGTTAAACTGCATCATTAAAATCATAGAAGCTAAGCCGATGCTTAAATAAACCAGTGTATCCTTAGCTAAAAAGCGGTCGCGAAGCGGATCCTGTAAGCTCAGTAGCGTTAAAAACGATATACCGGTAAGCAGCATAACCACTGGCAATATCAATTGATCTGCAGTGCTGAATTTCCATGAAAAGATAATATGCACTAACAAAAACATTCCTACAAAGCTTGCCGCGATGATCCAGAACCATTCATTAAATTCTTCGGGAGTACGAACAATGAATGTCTTTTCTTTTTTAAGGATATTAAAATCGCGCGTTGAAAACAGCTTAACAGTATGCGGCGACTGATTAAAGGTAAACCTTACATCTTCACTCAAATTCTCTACCCCCTGCGATGCACCAAACTGGTAACCCGGCTGTAATGGCAGCACTTTAAAAGCTTTGCCTGTTGGCAGGTTTTTAAAACTGTAATTACCCTGCCCATCGGTACGGGCGTAGGCAGTTAATGCCTGCAACCGGCGCTTGCCAGCGCTATCAGGCAGATATACTTTTTTGATGCCGTTGCCATTCTCGGTGATCGGCTTTACGTCTTCTGTTAGCTCGTCGTTATAAATACTATCCTGCGGTAAAATCATATCCAGGCGAATTAAAACGCCGGGTACAGGTAATTTTTCATTACCAATTCTGCCACTAATGCTGTAGCTGCCCATTGCCAGGTTGTTTACCGATGGCAAGTTTGGCGGATTCCTTCTCTCCTGTATAAACCTTACCGAATCATCACCGGTATAGCCCAATAATGAGCGCGAGGCGGTAACCCTGCTTTTAAAAGACTTGCCGCCTTTGGCAAAAGCATCATCGGCAATTATGTAATATTTGCGTTTATTAAGTTCTCCTACGTTATCAATTTTATCGCCAACGCCAATATTGTTGCCAACAGTTGCGGTAATAAGTTCAACATCTCGTTTATCGTCAAAATAATAGCCTTTGGTAAGCAGGTTGCGAATTTTACCTGCCGGGTCGCTACTGTTCAGGTTTACCATAGTGCCATCCTGCAGGCGCTTATCAACATCTGCAAAACGCAATTGTAGCACTGTAAACAGCCTGAAGAATAAAAACAAAAACAGAACGGCTATAAGTAATATAAACAATCGTTCCTTTTGCCTGCTAACAGTTAAGGGTTTATCGGGCTCCATTAGGTTTTTTAATAATTTTAGCTACTGTATCTGCTTGAATTTGTGTACCCGGGAAATCTGCAGTTATAAACTTTTTATCGGCTAAAAAATATTGTTTTTGTACGGCTAAACGGCAATTAGTAAACTGTGTATTTCTTAAATAAAGGGAAGTATTAAATAGAGAAATCCCTGTATCAAAACCATCAAATTTTATATTATCAAGCACAATTACCTTGCATTGTGCAGCAATACCCATTGCCGGACCATGATAGGCACTATCACGCTTTAAAACAATATTTCCCTTACCCTTAATATATAAAGTACTCTTTTGGATATGTAAGGTATCGCTTATAATGATGGCTTGCTTAAAGGCTGTATCAGAAAGATTTAAGGTATCTCTTTTAAGGTTGTTTAATAAGTTTTGCAGCCTTATCTCGTCCGGGTTACGAATGGGCGGATCTTGCACTGCAACAGATTTGACAGGCTGTACTACTGGCTTATTGCTCTTTTGCCATTGCAAATACAACCATACGCTTGAAGCTGCGAATGCCAGGCATAAAACGGCCAGCAAAATGGTTAAGCCATTGCTTCTATTCTGGGCCATAGGTTTTAAATTTGATTGGGTTTCGGCTACAGTATTTTTCCGGTTAGGGATCATTTCCGCGTCGGCTGCATTAGTGTTTTTTTTTAAAACAGCAGCAGGCATTACTGCAGCGGGCTTATGTGATGTTTTATTGTTTTGTACCAGCACCACGGTAACATTGTCTTTACCGCCATTTGCATTGGCAGCAGCTATTAGTTGTGTTGCTTTTTCCTGTAAGGATATATCTTGAGTGATGATAGCTGTAATGCTGCTTTTATCAACCAAATCAGTCAACCCATCGCTGCAAAGCAGCAGCATATCGCCCGGTAAGAAAGGCGATTGCCCGGTTTCAATAAAGCTTTCATCGGTATCTATGACGGTGGTAAAACCAAGTGCTTTATTTATCTCGTTCCGTTTAGGGTGATTCATGGCAGCTGTTTCCGTTAGCCTGCCCGAATCTTCCAGAAAACCTACAAAGGAATGATCTTTAGTTATTTTAACCAGCGATTCATCGCGCAGCAAATACAGGCGGGTATCTCCTACATGGGCATAGTAAAACGTGTTATTCTCAATATCAACCAGCGCCGTAGTAACTACGCAGGCCATGCCTTCCAGGTCCTTATCAAGCTGTTTTTTATCGAAGATACTTCTGCTAGCCAACCGTAAAGCTTCTATCATAGCGGGGATATAGTCACCCTCCAGATTGTTTAATTGTTGGGCAATTACATCTTTGGCAATAGCCGCGGCCACCTCACCACCGTTGTAACCGCCTACCCCATCAATAACAGCCACCAGCACAAGGCTGTTTCTCGCAACGGTGTCTGCAATAAAAGTATCCTCATTGTTATCCCGAACTTTGCCGGTATCGGTTAATCCAAAGTAGTTTTTAGCCATTGCGTTTACCGGATTTTTTAATATCAATAAAATGGGTGACCAAAAGGCAAATGCCAATTACTAATAAACCTATGGATAAAATATGTGACATGCTATGCTTTAAACAGGTTTAAGCCAATAATTCCGTTAAGTAACATGCGTGAGTTAACCGGCAACTCCACCCATTTAGGTGAATTTACGTCGCAACGCTCTACAGTTACCTCGTTTAAGGTAGTTATTTCACCAAAAGAGGCCAGGTAAAATTTGCCATCGGCATTGTTATATTTTATTTGCAGGTGCGGGGCATTAACCCACTCTGATGGTATGGTGAATATGTTTGAAGCCTCGCGTGTTTCATCACTGCCAGATACTATGAGGTCATCCTCTTTCATTAAATACTCCACCTTTTTACCGGCAAACTGCTGGTCGGGAATAATGGTCTCTAAACGGGCAATATTAGTTTGGCCGGGTTTCGCGGTAATTTGAGCTTCCGTTTCAAGTGCTTCCTCATAGGGAATTTCAAAATACCCTTCACTATAATAAGTAAAGCCTTTTAATATATC
>JAQBNY010000252.1 GCA_028288315.1 Mucilaginibacter sp. | reverse complement strand
TGCTTTTGTAATGGTGCTTTTTGCCCCATTCTGTATTCTCTGCACCGGCAACCAAATGCTCAAACCACTCTTCCTGTACCTCGTTAGGGTATTTCATAAAAAGCTCTATCTGGTGGATACGCTTTTTCATGAACCAGGTAAATACGGAGTTGAAGATGGTCATAAGCCTTTCGTATTATTATTGAGCAAACGTTTTTCTTTTTAAAACAAAATTTGCTCCAAGATAAACTTTTCTTACCATTTCATTTGCAGCTAAAACCTCCGGAACGCCAGATTCTAAGAGTTTACCTTCAAATAGCAAATAGGCACGATCTGTAATAGACAGGGTTTCTTGTACGTTGTGGTCAGTAATGAGGATACCAATGTTGCGGTGCTTTAATTTGGCCACCATTGCTTGTATCTCTTCAACGGCAATAGGGTCAACCCCGGCAAAGGGCTCATCCAATAAAACAAAGTTAGGTTCGGCTGCAAGTGCACGGGCAATTTCGGTACGGCGACGCTCACCACCTGATAATAAGTCTCCCCGGTTTTTACGTACCTTATGTAAACTGAACTCATCTATTAGTTCCTCCAGTTTATCTCGCTGTTTCTCCTTACTCATTTTGCCCATCTCCAGCACGGCTTTAATATTATCCTCAACGGAAAGTTTACGAAATACAGATGCCTCCTGCGCCAGGTAACCAATACCTTTTTGAGCGCGGCGATACATAGGGTCGCCGGTTATATCTTTATCATCTAAAAATATTTTGCCCTCGTTAGGTTTTATCAAACCCACTATCATATAAAACGAAGTAGTTTTTCCGGCACCATTTGGCCCCAGTAAACCTACAATTTCGCCTTGCTCTACATTAAACGTTACATCATTAACAACGGTACGCTGCTTATATTTCTTTACTAAATTTTCTGCTCGAAGGATCATATTTTAATTCCGTGTCGTTATTGCGAGGTGCGAAGCAATCATCGATATGCATATGTGCAATTTTTCTGTCGGTGATTGCTACGCTACATTGGCAATGACGTATTTGTTTAGGTTAATCATTAAACCTTATTCCTTTTATATTTAATTGTATTGTACGTTGTTCGCGCCAGATATTTTCCTCAATGGTATAGCAAACATCAAAGGGCACATTGGGTTTCAATAATGGCAAATATTCGGCGTGATTAAAGGCTATACAATTAAATGCTGCTGAGCCCGGTTGCATGATAGCCATCCTGATATGATTGCCACCTACCAAACCTGCATTGCCGCTAACATACACATTTTTAGTGAGGAAAACCGGCGCCATATTCTCCGGTCCAAAGGGGGCAAACTGTGTTAATATCCTGTAAAACTTTGATTCAATGTCTTTTAGCTCCAGTTCTGCATCAATACGTATCTGTTGTATCAATTGCTCATCGGTAATGGTTGCGCTTACAACTTCTTCGAACTTTTCAATAAACGCGGCTAAATTTTCCGGCTCCATGGTTAAGCCAGCCGCATATTTATGTCCGCCGAATTGTAACAAAAGATCGCTGCATCCGCAAAGCGCCTCGTAAAGGTCATACCCTAAAACCGACCGGGCAGAACCTGCTATGTGTCCGTTGGAGTGGGTTAATACCACTGTAGGGCGGTAATATTTTTCGGTTAAACGCGAGGCAACAATACCAATAACACCCTTATGCCAGTTCTCATTAAAAACCACTGTAGATTTACGGGCAATAAGTACATCGTCATTATCGATCATGCTTAAGGCTTCATCCGTAATTTGCACATCATGCCCCTTCCGTTCGGTGTTGCGAATATTTATCATGTCGCCTTTTTCTTTGGCGGCATCCTCGTGGCAGGCAATCAGTAGTTCAACAGCGTGTTTGGCATCATCAATACGCCCTGCAGCATTTATACGCGGGCCAAGCAGAAACACTACATCAGATATAGTATATTCCTTTGTTTTACCCGCAACTTCCATCAGCATTTTTACGCCGATGCATGGGTTTTCATTAATCTTTTGCAGTCCTAAATGTGCCAGTACACGGTTCTCTCCGGTAATGTGCACAATATCGCAAGCAACGCTTATTGCTACCAGGTCAAGATATTCGCTTACTTCTTCAAAAGGGAGGTCGTGTTTTTCGGCATAGGCCTGTATTAGTTTAAAACCGATGCCGCAGCCCGAAAGTTCTTTATAAGGATATTCACAATCTAACCGTTTTGGATCAAGAATAGCAACGGCAGCAGGCAATTCATCGCCGGGTAAGTGGTGATCGCAAATGATAAAATCAACACCTAAAGTATTCGCATAAGCAATCTTGTCTACTGATTTTATGCCACAATCTAAAGCAATAATGAGTGCAAAGCCATTAGCGGCGGCATAGTCAATACCCGCGGTAGAAATTCCGTAACCCTCTTTGTAACGGTCGGGGATATAATACTCTAAATTATCATAGCGCTTTTTAAAGAAACTGTACACCAGTGCAACGGATGTTGTGCCATCCACATCATAATCGCCATAAATTAAAACTTTTTGGTTTTGGGCAATGGCTTGTTCAATGCGTTCAATGGCTTTTTCCATATCCTGCATCAGGAAAGGATCATGCAGATGCAGTTGGCTCGGGCGAAAAAAGTAGCGGGCACCCTCAAAATTGGTGATGCCGCGATGAACTAATAAACTGCTTAAAACAGGGTTTATATTAAGCGCTGCCGATAATTCCTGCACAATACTATCATCTGCCGCATCTTTTAACACCCAGCGTTTGGTCATAAATATTTATAGCTTAAAAAGGGTAAAGATAGTTTATCAAAAGTAATCCTTATACAAGCATTTTTGAATTATATTGGTTACTATTTCTCACCGTAAATAATAAGAGCGCTTGAGTCAATTATAACGTTACCATTAGGATATTTTTGATTCACTATTTCAAAAACTTCTCTTTTTATTTTTTCTTTAGTTGCATCATCAGCCTTACTTAACGCGGCAACAATTGGGGCGCCTATATCTAACATCATATTCCAATAGCCATCGGTTGTTTTGGCGTTGAGCTTCCCTGCAACTTCTTTTTGAGAAACATTTTTTAAACCTTCCTGTAAAAACAAATCTTTAATAAGCCCAT
>JAQBNY010000239.1 GCA_028288315.1 Mucilaginibacter sp. | reverse complement strand
CAAGTGCTAGCTGCGGCGCTGTTAGATTAACAGCAAACATCCGGCAATTCGATTATATTGCTACTTTGTTACAATAACCTTGGCGACCCTTGAGCTAGATGAAAAAACGGCCCTTATCAAATAAAATCCTACTGCTTCAGTATTATCAATAGTAATAGTAGTAGCATACTCTCCGTTTGAATCGGCAATTGCTTTTAACACTTTAAGCTGCCGTCCGTTTCTGTTATATAAATAAATATTTAAATGCTCTACTGGCTTCAAATTTTTTACAGATACAGATATAGGTTCACCATGATTTGGGTTAGGGTAAACAGTCAATACAGGGCTAACAGTGGTAAAACCGTTTAGCTCTTTGCTAATTGTATACGTATTAGATAAACTATCAATTGCCAAAATGTTGTCAATTTGAACGTCCTTTATTGTGTCCTCCATACTTACAACCCTTAACTTGGCAATTGTCGATTTATCAAAAGCTGAGGTTGAGTTCACTTTAAATGAGATGGAACTATTTTTTTGCAGTGTTAAAGGTTGTTTAGCGGTTGGCAATTGTACACCCACAATTTTAAATTTCGATGCCCCCAAGCCCGAAAGATTTATATTCTTTACCTTTAATTCGCCATCGCCTTTGTTTGCTATTGTTATCCAATAATTTTTGCTTTGATAGTTACTTACTTGAGTTTCCTGGTTAGCAGTTACAGCCAGCATTGATGAGGCCGCAGCGCTAGCTTGAGATTGCGCTTTTAATAGTGTAATTTGTGATAAAAGGTTTGGATTATCATTCCAGTTAAACTCTGATACATATAAATTACCATTAGTAACATCCTCAACAATGTCTAATGGATTGGTAAATCCAGACATTCCTACCAGGCCACTGCTCCCGGAGCCTGTAGTTACTTTTACAACATCATAAATATGATCATCGTTATTTGGATAGCTGGTCTTTGTAAATGAGCCCGGTTCCATTACAACAATATCGCCGCCTCCGCTAAAACGGCATACCAATAGTTTTCCCTTTAAAGCACCGTTAAAATTGTTGCTTTTGTATTCTATTACCCCATTAGGCGAGTGATTTAACCCAAAGTCGTAGGCCGCCCGGTAGTTAGAATCTGCCACAATAGCTGGAGAATATAATGGATTATCGGTATAACCCCTGTTAATCACATACTCACCTCTAAGCGGGTTAGGATGGCCAAAATAGCCAACAGGTTTTGCCGGATTTACTCTGAATAGCCAATCTTTCTGTACTTTTATTCCCGTAGTGGCCTCAACTGCTGGTCCGTTATAAAAGGTTCCGTTAGGCCGCCTGGTGCCGTTTACAGACGCCGGAGAGTTGCCACCGCCACCAGAGCCATTAGTTGGAATATATAGCTGACCATTGGAATGCCAAATCAAATCGTATGCATTACGTACCCCGGATGCGTAAATAGTTAATGGGGATTGGCTTCCATAAGGATTATATGTTCCGTCGCTCATGGTTGCAGATACAGCTGGTGCGCCATTTATCAGGCTTTGGTTTGAGGTTGTTTGTACGTTTAATGGTAAAACAAATGCGTTTAGCTTGCTTTTATCCAAACGTAAAACCGTACCTGATAATAAAGTTTCATCGCGTTGCCAATCAGCATCATAGGCTCCTGCCGAACTGTTACTACCCTGGCATATATATAATGCACCATCCGGGCCAAACCTTAGACTGTTTACCATATGGTCTCTTGTTGAACGGGGCAGCTTAGTAATCATCAGTTGTTCGTTCTGTAAGCTATCACCTTCTAAACGTGATATATTACCGTCAAACGCAGGAGCGGCTTTTAGGCCTCCGGATGAGTGCGATACCCATAAGATTAAATTTGTTGAAGTTGATTGCGGATCGAAATCTAATCCTATAGCTGTACGGACGCCGTACTTATTTACCAGGGTGGAAATGGTTTGTTTATTAGAGAGCGTTCCATCTGTATGGTTTACATCAAACCGCTCAATAAGCCCGTCAAGCCTCAATGCATAGAATTTCCCATCCGGCCCAAAAGTTAAAGAAGAATATTTAATATTCTGTGTGCCAGGTATTGGTATTTTTTTGAATTGTGCATGCAAAAAGTTGCTTGAATCGACCATACCTGCGCCAGTTGTAAAATTAACTTCATAAGGTATAAATGAAGCGCCTGAGTATGATTTTACTCCGGATGTTATTACAAATTTGTATTGGGTATATGGTTCCAGGCCGCTTGACGGTGAAAAGCTTATGGCATCTCCGCCTCCGGTGCCTTGTACAACACCTTTTACCTGATAAAAAACTGCATCAGTTTGTTTTAATAATTTAACCGTACTATCACTAATGGTTTGATTGTTCACACCGCCTTGATAACCGGCTACAACCGGTACATGCAAGCTATTAGCGGCAATACTAACCGTATTTACGCTAATATTTTTAGAGCCATTAGCTGGAGTTGTTGAGATAACATAGGGCATTGAATTATCAACAACGTTTAATTGAACAACAACTTCTGCACTGGTAAACGATGGCGATGTTGCCTTGATAGTTGCGTAATATACACCAACATTAAAATTTTTAGCTAAATTATAATTAAAGTTTATTTGTGGTTGAGCGCCTGTAGCAGAAGAGTTTGCTGTTAGCCATGCCGGGCTCCCCGCGGGGAAGCTTATATTAACTTGGTAAGAGTTTGCTGAGTTATTAGAGCTGCTAAGTGCCAATGAAAACGAGAGGTTTTCATTGCTGCCTTTATGTAAGGTTATATTTTTATTGTTAGCGGGCCAATAAAGAAAAGGAGCTGTTGCAACTGGTACTACATTGGCAAAATTAATTTTAGTATTGGTACCGCCGTCTGCGTTTATTGTCAAATGCTCATCAGCTACATCAACCCTAATGGTATTTGATTTAAATCTACCGATATCACCTTGTTTACCCACGGGTTTAAACGCTGTGATGGCATTAACGCCCTCTACGTTAATATAGTGAACTTCTGGAGATGTAGCCACATTACCATCTCCTACAGATACGGTAACATCATAAGTTCCGTTCGGTACTTCCAACTCCCAGTAACCCTCTGTTTTTACTCCTTGAAATGAACCCGAAATATTGTTTGCCTGCATGTGAAAAACAGTTGCCAGTAAAATATCTTCTGGAAGTGTGCGCAGACGGCCGTTGCCCACCAAACTTAATAATGCACCATCAGATCTTTTTCGCCAGCCATAGCGTAACCCGGCGCCTTGATATTGCCCATTACGATTGCCAAATGCTTGTCCATAATCAATAAAATAATCGCTCGGTGGTACAGTTTGTTGGTTTTGAAAATTCACATTGACCGTTTTCTGAATAATACTTTCTACTACATCAAAATTGATAAGCAATGTTGCCGACTTATATCCATTTGCACTGCAGGTTACCAAAGCCTGGTAGTTACCTGGTGCAATATTTGAATTAATGTTTTGCGGTCCGAATTTTAGACTATCTGCAGGGTTTGATGGTAGTGTAAGCCAGCTGGCATTACTTTTACTTAGGGTAAATGAAGAGGTTTGAGGGGTTGCAGTTAATTTAACGGATTGTGGTAAAATTGCTTCACCCTTTAAAACAGTAAAATTCAAGGTGTCTTTAGAAAAAGCAAGTGTATTTACGTTAGATACTTGACCGGATGAAACACTAAAATCATCAAAAGTGTAAGTAACGGCGCTGGTGCCGTTACGGTAAGTAGCAAATAGGCCGGCATACAACATACCGGTTGATATACCCATATTTGAAATGTTTACCGATGATTTAGCATAGCCGTTACTTCAGTTACTTATGTAATTTACTACATCGGTAGAGTAAAATCCTTCGGCATTTTGGGATGCCGAATCGATATTTAACCTTAAGCTTATTGTTTTGGTATTTTAGTCGTTTATCA
>JAQBNY010000231.1 GCA_028288315.1 Mucilaginibacter sp. | reverse complement strand
TGGAAAAAAAAGCTAAATAATCCCCTTCAAATTAATAGGCCGGCAGTAATACATATTGGTGAAGGCACCAACGAGGCCGCTCACAAAGAAATTGACGAACTGCTAAAATGGAACCTGCTGAACCGGAAGCTAATAGGTGTACATGGTGTGGCACTTACACCTACACAAGCTAAATCATTTAAAGCGATAGTATGGTGCCCCCAATCTAATTACTTCTTACTTGATGCTACCGCTAAAGTTAACCACCTGAAAAAGTTTACACAAATATTGTTCGGTACCGACTCCACCCTTACCGGCAGCTGGGATATTTGGAACCATATTCGTATGGCCCGTAAAACGCAAATGCTTACTGATGAAGAACTGTATCAGTCGTTAACAACAAAGGCTGCTACTATCTGGCAACTCAACACCGGCAATATACGAGAAGGGCTTGATGCCGATCTGGTGGTGGCTAAAGCAAAAAGCCATTCTACCGGCCTGGCATCATTTTATGACACAAAGCCTGAAGATATTTTATTAGTAATACACCAGGGTAAGATCCGACTGTTTGCTGAGTCAATTTATCATCAGATAAATGGCAGCATCAATACAGATAACTTTGATAAAATACACATTGGCAACAGCATTAAATATGTGCAGGGCGATATAACCGGTTTAATAGCTCAAATAAAGCAATACAAACCAGATGTGGATATTCCGGTGGATATTCCCTCAGAACCAGCGGCCTGATCTATGAATATCCTTAAAAAACTATATATCAAATCGTCTCGCAAAGCGCATAATATTTTTGGCGATGCACTGCATATTTTAGGTACCGATGAAAGTATTTACCGCCAGGCTCGTGGCAGCAGGATTTTGGTTTACCACGGTGTTTGCCAGAATACCCCTACGCGTTTTAACACTTTATTTATTACTAAAACAACTTTTGAAGAGCACTTAAAGATTTATAAGAAACATTTTAATGCTGTTACGTTAACTGATTTTTATGAACAGCGTTTCAGTAATAACAAGTTCAATATATGCATTACGTTTGATGATGGCTTCGCCAACAACTACCATTACGTTTTGCCCTTATTGGAACAATACCAGATACCTGCAACGTTTTTTGTGACAGCCATAAGCGCCACTAAATATGATATTTTGTGGAATGATTTTTTAAGTATTACAGGAAAGTTAGGCCCGGCACAGTTTACGTTTAAAAGTGAGATCTACAATAAAAACCGCTATAATAAATATGCAAATAACGGCATTGCACTTGCAGAAAAATTACGCCAGGTAGGATTTGAGAATAAAGTAGAATTGCTTAACTTACTGGATAAATTAACGGGCTTTCATAAGGACAAACAGTACGCGGATTACTGGCTGCAAATGACCGGGGAACAGATAAAAGCATTATCAGCATCACGATATGCTACCGTTGGTTCGCATGGTTATTATCATAACGATCTGTCGCGGATTGATACAGCATCTGCCGAAAAGGAAATGGTTCAGTCCAAACACTATTTGGAAAATTTAACCGGGAAAGAAATCATCAGTATAGCTTTTCCATACGGTGCATATAATACCAATGTATTGCAACTGGCCAAAAAAACCGGCTACAAACAGTTACTGACTACTGAGTTTAATACCCTACAGGACCGATCCGAGCCAGCCTTAAAAGAACGACTAACCATAAATCCTTTTATATCAACAGCAAACCAAATGTATGCTACTATCAGGGGAGAATATTATTAATGGCTACCGTATTGAGCGGTTAAACCATAACCGGCTAAAAGATATGGCACAGCTTTATGAAGCCGTTTATGATAAGGTTTTGCCCGTTTATTACTTTGTACGTAAATATAATACAGCTTACACCAAAGTAATGTATACAGGCTTTTTGGCTTATGATAAAAACAACCAGCCTGCTGCTTATTATGGAGTTATCCCCTGTTTTATTCAATACAATCATGAATTGGTTTTAGCTGGGCAATCTGCCGATACCATGACCCATCCGGAGCATCGTAACAAAGGGCTGTTTGTTTTGCTGGCCAAGTTTGCGTATGATTTATGCCGCAATGAAAACATTAAATTAGTATTTGGTTTCCCTAACCAAAATTCGCTGCCGGGCCTTGTAAATAAGCTTGGTTGGCAGGTAACGGGCTTTTTAGAACGTTTTACAATCCTTATTACTACAGTTCCGTTAGAGCGGCTGGCTTTAAAATTTGAAGTATTAAACGGTTTTTATAAAGCTTATATAAAACACGTGCTGAAAAAATTAGTCTTGCCACAACATGGTATCCCTAATTCTGTATTTAATGCGGGCTCTAATGGAGTTTACCGTAGTGATGAATATCTGCAATACAAAACCTATAACACTACCTATACAATTAAAATTGGTGAAGCAATAGTTTGGTTTAAAATTCAAAACGGTTTCATTGTTGGTGATATAACCGGTTTTGAAAATGACTTTGATAATGTAATACAAGCATTAACCCGACTGGCAAAAAAGCTTGGGCTACAAAAACTTCAATTTCAGGTAAGCTATTACACAAAACTATATACGTTACTAAAAGTATACAGCGAACCTGTTCCTGCTTTTCCTATAATTATAAAAGACCTTGGGGCGGGCGTTGATTTGAAAAGCTTAGCCTTCACATTTGCTGATATTGATATATTTTAAACTGCAACACCTGTAAATGAGATACGTTTTTGCCAGCTACATTTATACAAAAGAATTTAACGAGCCATTGGCCTGGTTAAAACGCATTAATGCTTATACTGGCATTTTAAAAGCGTTGGCCAAAGGAAACGAGGTAATCAGCATTGAACAGATCAACTATGAAGGATTAGTTTTTAACGAAAATGTAGGATACCATTTTGTGCGGTTTTTCGACAAAAATTCACGCTTTTTTCCTAAAAAGCTCAATAGTTATATAAAAGCGCAACAGCCCCAAATTGTAGTTATTCAGGGTCTGCATTTCCCGCTTCAAGTCATTCAACTACGTTTGCTTTTGGGTTGGCGGGTAAAAATAATTGTTCAGAATCATGCCGAAAAACCTTTCTCCGGATTTAAAAAAATTTTGCAGCAAATCGCCGACCGTTGTGTGGATGCCTACCTGTTTGCATCATACCCCATGGGGATGGAATGGATAGCAAATGGTAACCTGGCATCGGCTGCAAAAATTCATGAGGTAATGGAAGTCTCCTCAGTTTTCCATCCGATAGACCGTGACCTGGCCCGTGAAAAAACAGGCGTTGCCGGCGATAAAGTATTTTTATGGGTGGGCCGCCTTAATGACAATAAGGATCCGGTAACAGTGGTAAAAGCATTTCTCAAATTTGCCGAGACGGAACCCAGTGCGCAGCTTTACATGATATACCATACCGATGAATTATTGCAGATTATACAAGCGTTGCTGGCAGCCAGGCCCGTACAGGCAAAATCTATTATACTAATTGGTAAAGCTGCCCATCACGACCTATTATATTGGTTCAACAGTGCTGATTTTATAGTTTCAGGCTCGCATTATGAAGGCAGCGGCGCGGCAGTTTGTGAGGCAATGTCATGCGGCTGTGTGCCAATAGTTACCGATATCCTTTCTTTCCGGATGATAACCGATAGTGGCAAATGCGGCATTTTATATGAGCCGGGTAACGAGAAGGCTTTGCTATCTGCCTTAAGGCAAACCTTGGAAATGGATAGAGAAGTTAAACGAAAACTTACACTCCAGTATTTTAAAACGCATTTATCCTTTGAAGCTATAGCTCAAAAAATTCAGTGCATAGCTACTTCACTGTAATTAAAAAGTTCCATCATGGCTTTGGCATTA
Source organism: Mucilaginibacter sp. (assembly GCA_028288315.1). GTDB lineage: Bacteria > Bacteroidota > Bacteroidia > Sphingobacteriales > Sphingobacteriaceae > Mucilaginibacter. The sequence continues at coordinate 3,846 of JAQBNY010000231.1, read as the reverse complement.
TCGGCAATGGGATAGGGCAGCACCGGACTATAATGTGGCTGTGGGGCATCTAAAATAGCTTCTACTTTTTGCAGCATATCATCTTCGTTAATTGCAATGTGCCAGTTGGGTATAGGTATATCCATCGGCTTTACAAAACTAATCACATTTGCTCCGGCATACAGCGCTTCCAGACATACAGCACCGAAACCCTCGTATATTGATGCGTGCAGTAATAGCTTTGAGCGTTGCATTAAAGTTAAAACTTCATGATGTGGCAACTCTCCCGCAAGACTTATATTTTTTTCAATCCTCAGCGCTTTAATTATAGCCAGCAAACGCTCTTGTTCCGGGCCCTTACCAGAAATAACAGCTTTAATGTTAGGGTGAGATTGCCTTAAGAAACCAGCTATCTTTACAAAAACATCAAATTGTTTTAATGGGATCAAAGAACCTACTCCTAATATATCAATATCCCTTTCCTTTGCGGTTTCGCCAAACAAAGTAGTATCTATCCCTACCGGGATAATATGCGCCGGCCTTATGCCATAGTTTTTGCTGTATTCCTCTACCACAAAATCTGATAACGCAACCAGCTCGTCAGATTTGGGTTTCATCCGCTGGGCGTACTTATTGTCCGCCTTAGCATCCTGACCTAAAATCCAGCATAAATGTTTTATACCTTTCAGTTTAGAGAACTGGCTGCCAATCAGGGCACATTCATCCAACCAAAAACTTAATAAACCCTTTATTTGGTATTGTTTATTTAGATTATGTAAGCACTGTACAACTTTTAACCAAAGTACCTGCCTGTATATTTTACCTCTTCCTTTGCCACCAAAAGCAATAACTTCAACCCCATTCCATAAATACCTACCGGCAAAAAATGGGTATTGAAATGTAAGTACAATTACTTTAAGCTTTGGATGCGTTTGCTGCAAAGTTTTTACAAAAGTCTGCTGCGGTGGCAGACAGGTGCTATCGTTCTCATCAGCCGGAAAACCGGGAGTAAGTATAATTATCGCTTTAGGCAAATCAGTTTGCATTAGGTATAATAATTTTATTACAAAAAGTTAAGCTTGCCGTATTGTGGGTTATAAATAACACCATTTTACCTTGCTCTGTAAGCTGCTTTAATCGGGTAAGTATCGTGTTCTCTGCTTCAGTATCTATTTCGCTAAAAGGCTCATCTAATATTAGCAGGTCAAAATCATAATATAAGGCGCGTGCAAGTACTATTCTTTGCCGTTGCCCCCCGCTTATGTTTTTGCCATTTTCGGTTATTTGCTTATTTATTCCGTCGGCATATTCATTAAGCATACAGTCTATACCGCAAATACTTATCGCTTTGGCTAATTTCGCTGCATCATAATCATCATCTGTAAGGGTGATGTTTTTAAGAATGGAATCATTAATAAAAAAAGCCTGCTGCTTTACATAAGATATTACTGGCCAGTATTGCTGCCGTTCAATGGCATTTACAACTTTGTTGTTTATTAAAATATCTCCGCTTTGCGGCTCTAAAAATCCCAGCAAAAGGTTTATAATGGTTGTTTTACCCAAGCCCGACTTGCCAGATATTCCTGCAAAATCGCCAGAGGTAATTTCTAAACTTAAGTTACGTAAAATTTGCTGCTTTTTAAATTTAAAATTTATCTGATTAAATTTTATTGAAGTAATTTGTTCTCTGGTTTCAGCTTTAACTGTGGTAATTGTATCCTGCGGTAAAAGATCAGTAAGAGTGAAACTGTAAGCCTTGATCTGGCCCGAGCTATTTAATATTTTAACTATTCCGGGGATGATCTTGTAAGACGCGGCCATAAAAACGCCAATATTTAGCAAATTAATGCCTGGTGCATTTATTGACCATTTATTAATAACGATAAGAATAAAGAAACCAAGTATAGCAAACACCTCTATTAACCTTGATGGTAAGCCCTGCAATGTTTGTTGAGTAGCGATATTCTTGTTCAGCTTGTCTTGATAGGTATGATAACGGTTCACAAAAAAATCGCCCTTTCTATAAATATTGCTCTCTATAAACCCCGATAACGACTCCTGTAAATGCTGAATAACTTTAGCGCTTATGCTTTTTGTATCAGCCCGGATATTTTTCAACTTCTTCCTTACAAACCAGGCCAATAAAATTACCGGCGGCAGCAGCAATACAAAAAGCAGCAAAAACAATGATGGGTGATAAAAAAGGATGGCAACTATTGTAAAAAATATCAGCCCGGCTTGTGATATTATCTGCTGCACATTTGTTAAAATGTAAGTGCTAAACTCAATAGGCTGCTGGCTTATTTTACGTATCTGCACAGATGAATCAACATTTATAAACTCCAGATAACCGGCTTTTAGATACTGTTTGATGTTTCTGTCAGACAAGCGCGAGGCCACCTGGTAAAAGAAAAAATTTTGTGCCCTTGAGATAAAATACCCCAACAGGTTCTTTAGTCCGAACAGCAAAAAAAATCCGCTGATGAGCAGCAGCGAGTTTTTATTAAAGAAATGATCCAGGAAAGAATTGGTGTTTGAGGCATTGTTTTTTGTGTAAAAATTGATCACCAGCAGCATCAATCCCAGAAAAGCAATATCCAGAATGCCCATAACCATATCAAGCACTATTAAAGAAACCAGTGTATGCTTCTCTTTCTGATCAAGTATCCTTAAAATGGACGAGTAAATATTTTTCAAAAGCTTAACTGTCAACAGTATAAATAGGTTACGGGTAAGGTTATTATTTAGTTGCCTTAAGCGCACAACAAAAAGCCGCCTTACATTGTGAGGCGGCCTATAGCCAAAAAAGAAAATTTAGTTAAAGCTATTTAACTTACTTCATCAAAAACTTCCATCGTAATAAAATGAGTATCCTATAAAGTGTTCATGATGGGATAAAGAGACGGGCAACTGCATTTTGTTTTGGCCATTTGATATTACAGGGAAACCATGTCTGCTTTTATCTACCTGCAGTTTAATACTGAAAAGGCTATTAAGCTTATCCAAAATAAACGCTCTTACAGTTGCTGATTGGTTTGCGGAGCTGGTATTGGTTATAGTTTTTATACCCCAGTAAATGTTCTTAAACGTATTTCCATGGTAAACTATAGAATGAATAACATCTGGATAAAGTACCGACTGCGAGTACAAAATGTTATTTCCACACGTTATTAATCCCGTCCACGCCGACTCATTATCAAGTCCAATTCCTTCCAGTTGTGACGAACCAAAGCTTTCAGTTAATTGCCGTTTAGGCTCACACAAATCGCTTACAACGAACCTGGTCGGAGAAAAGATGAGTTCTGGATTAAGGCTTTGAAGATATTTATAGGCTGATTCTTTAATGGACCATAATAACCAAACGTAAATTTCAAAGGGTATTATCTCAGCATAAGCAGCCTTGTGTTGGGTTATCTCAGTTTCAGAAAGTATTTTTTTATAAAAAGCCGGCTGTTTTGTTCGTACAGTGTTTATAGCAGCAATAGATACAATATCGTTGCCGGCGCTTATCATTGTTTTTGACCAAGCTTTTCGCTTATAACATCAATACAGTTACCTACGTTTACCATTTTATCGGCAGAGTCATAATCAATTTCAATATCATACTTAGCTTCTGCATCTATAATTATATCAACAAGATTAGCAGAGTTGATTTTCAGATCTGCTATAAGATCTGTATTATCATCAATACTTTCCAGCAGTTCTTTATTAGTTGTATAAGGCGAAATAACCTTTTTTAGTTCACTTAAAATTTCTTGTCTTGTCATTACTCTTTACTTGTATTTACTTAGTATTAAACAGGAGTTTACATCTCCAAAACCAAAATTTGCTTTTGCTACAATGTTAACTTCTTTTTTTATCATTTTA
>JAQBNY010000219.1 GCA_028288315.1 Mucilaginibacter sp. | reverse complement strand
CAACGATATCATTGGGGTTGATATAAATATATTTTCCGCTCGGAAAACTTTAATACCCTGTGATGCAAGTACCGTTGTGGTAACATCAGCAAACATTGGCCCTGCAAAACGAGGGTCGCAGCCTACTACTGCAGATGGGTTTTCGAAATTTTGTTTAAGCCACAATGCGGTAGCATAAGCCACCCTTTTTACGTTTGCAACGGTAAAGTCGTCGGCAATGATCGCTCTCCAGCCATCGGTTCCAAATTTTATTGTACTCATTTTAAATATAATGGTTTAAAATCCTAATTTTAGCGCCTCAATATTGATACAAGAATATCAATCATTTATGGTAAACGGAAACAAATAATGAAAGTTTTAAAATTTGGCGGAACATCGGTCGGCAGTCCCGCCCGCATGCAAAAGCTGCTGGATATAATCAACCCTGCCGAGCGGCAGATAGTGGTACTATCGGCAGTATCAGGCACAACAAATAGTTTGGTAGAAATAGGGCAGGCTTATCTTGCCGGCGATAAGGCAAAGGCAATTAATCTAATAACTATCCTGAAGGATAAGTACGAGGTTTTTATAAAGGAGCTTTTACACAAACCTGAGTTTTTAGAACAGGGTAAAGAAGTAATAGATTACCATTTTAGGCTGTTAAGCACATTAGCTAATGATCTTTTTACCCCAATTGAGGATAAAATTATTTTGGCGCAGGGCGAGTTATTGTCAACCACACTGTACCACATTTATTTAAAAGAAATAGGTGTGCCGTCGGTTTTATTGCCTGCACTGGAGTTTATGAAAACCGATGAGGATAATGAGCCCATTGTAGAACACATAACATCAGAGCTTACGCCTTTACTGGATAAGCACCCTAATGTTAACCTGTTTATTACCCAGGGATTTATTTGTCGTAATGCTTTTGGCGAGATAGATAACCTGCGCCGTGGCGGCAGTGATTATACTGCATCATTGATAGGGGCCGGTATCCGCAGCGAGGAAGTGCAGATATGGACAGATATTGACGGGATGCACAACAACGACCCCCGTATTGTTAAGGGAACCACGCCGATTGCACAATTATCATTTGATGAGGCTGCAGAGCTGGCTTATTTTGGGGCTAAGATATTACACCCGCAAAGTGTTTTTCCGGCACAAAAGTATAAGATACCTGTGCGCCTGTTAAACACTATGGACCCTCTGGCTGCCGGTACGCTTATTACCAACACCAGCGAAAAGGATAAGATAAAATCTATAGCCGCTAAGGATGGTATTACGGCTATTAAAATACAAAGCAGCCGTATGTTGCTGGCGCATGGTTTTTTACGCCGTGTATTTGAGGTGTTTGAGCGTTACCGTACATCAATAGATATGATAACCACATCAGAAGTAGCGGTATCTTTAACCATTGATGATACTACTTATTTAGGAGAGATAACTGCGGAACTGGGCGCATTTGGCTCGGTGGAGATAGACGTTAACCATACTATTATTTGTGTAGTTGGCGATTTTGGTGCAGAGAAACATGGCTACGCGGCCCGAGTTCTGGAAGCTGTTAAGCATATTCCTGTAAGGATGATATCATATGGTGGCAGCGATCATAACATGTCGTTACTGGTAAAAACCGAGGAAAAAACAGAGGTTTTAAGGAGCTTGCATAACAGGCTGTTTTAGGGGGCCTCACCCAACCATCTCCAAAGGAGAGGGCTTTATAAATAACACCTACGCGTCATTGTGAGGAACGAAGCTATGACGCGCTGGAAATTAATTTGACTTTACAACATGTTCAATAACAATACTGTACAACGCTTTAAGGATATAGAAACCCCATTCTATTATTACGATATGGATATGTTGCGGCAAACGCTTGATGCTTGCCGTGATGCATCTGCAAAACACAACTTTCATGTGCATTATGCCATGAAGGCTAATTTTAATTCAAAGGTTATTGATACTATACAATCTTACGGTTTTGGGGCCGATTGTGTAAGCGGCAATGAAGTAAAAGCTGCTGTTGAGCATGGTTTTGATAAAAGCAAGGTGGTATTTGCCGGTGTAGGTAAATCTGATAAAGAGATAAACTTAGCGCTGGATGCTGATATTTTTTGCTTTAATGTTGAATCGATACAGGAGCTGGAGATTATTAATGAGCTTGCGAAAGCCAAAGGTAAAACAGCCGAAATAGCTATCCGTATTAACCCAAATGTTGATGCGCATACACACCATTATATTACCACCGGACTTGATGAGAACAAGTTTGGCATTAATACCTGGCAGCTGCATGACGTGGTTGATATGCTGCGCAAGTGTGCCAATCTCCAATTTTTGGGAATCCATTTTCATATTGGCTCACAAATAACTGATATGGAAGTTTACCGCAGCCTGTGTATTCGTATAAACGAAATGCAGGACTGGTTTGAGAACCACGGCTTCGCCATAAAAATATTAAATACCGGTGGCGGGTTAGGAGTAGATTACCACAACCCGGATACCAACAATATTCCAGATTTTGAAAGTTATTTTCAGGTGTTTAAGAAATTCCTGAATGTAAAACCCGGACAGGAAGTGCATTTTGAACTTGGCCGTGCATTGGTGGCACAATCAGCTTCGCTAATATCACGAGTGTTATATGTAAAGAACGGACAGAAAAAGAATTTCCTGATACTGGATGCGGGTATGACGGAATTAATGAGGCCAATGCTTTACCAGGCGTATCACGAGATAGAGAACTTAAGCCGAGGCGGGAATCAAGAATCAAGAGACAAGAAACAAGAGGATTCTGCCTTCCTCTCCTTTGGAGAGGGCCGGGGTGAGGCTCTTAAGTATGATGTTGTAGGTCCTATTTGTGAGAGTACAGACTGTTTCAGAAAAGATGTTGATCTGCCGCAATCATATCGTGGTGATTTAATTGCTATACGCACTGCCGGTGCTTATGGTGAGGTAATGGCATCGGGCTATAACCTGCGAGACCATGTACAAAGTGTGTATTCAGAATAACAAATTTATATACAGTTTTTGTAAAGCCTTAAGCTATTTGCTTGAGGCTTTATTTTTTGAATGATCTTAATTGTGTATAAATACGGATTATTATACCTACCTTGCGACCTTTAATAAATAAAATAATGCAAAAAGAAGGAACAGTAAAATTTTTCAATGAAACAAAAGGTTTTGGATTTATTACACCAGCAGGTGGTGGCCAGGACGTATTTGTTCATTCAACAGGTTTAATCGACGAAATTCGTGAGAACGATAAAGTTGAATTTGAAGTAGAAAACGGCAGAAAAGGCTTGAACGCAGTTAACGTGAAAGTTGTTAATTAATTATATTAATAAACTAAGCTTACCAAAGCATCCACTTAATTAGTGGATGCTTTTTTGTTTTATGGCTATTTTCAGGAATTGCAGCTTATCCTAAAAAATCATTAAAGAGTGTATATTTTGCAGTATTTAGTGTAGCCTGCTTATATCCAATTTTTACAGGTTTAATAACAACAACCAAGTCCTTATTTGTATCCTGGCATTATGTGATGCTTATTATCCCAACAACTTCATTTTCAAAAGGTAGCTATAAAAGTATTTTTTATTTTCTTAAACAGAGCGGTATGGTATTTGTTAACTATGTATCAAATCATCTACTAAAAAGTAAATAATATGAAAGATCAAGCAAAAATTATAGCAGCACTTTTAGT